>CAYOXH010000147.1:0-1504 GCA_964407875.1 uncultured Gammaproteobacteria bacterium | reverse complement strand
TCTTTTTAAGATCTTTGCCTTGGAATATTTCCTCTTCTCGTTTGGCTAAAGAGATAAGTTGGTCAGTAGTCAGTGGACAGTTGGCAGTGGATTGTTGAGATGCGAATAATGTTTGTATTACCGTTGATAATTGTCCTTTTCCTCCATCAAGTAAAACAAGATCAGGTGTTTTCCATCTATGATTATTTCTTTTTCTACTGCCAACTGCCAACTGCCTACTAACTACCTTTTTTCCAAATCTGCGTTTTAATACTTCTGCTAAAGATGCAAAGTCGTCAGGGCCCTTAACCGTCTTAATTTTAAATTTTCGATACTCTTTATTGTTTGGTTTTCCGTCTGTAAATACCACCATAGAACCCACCGAAAGATTGCCTTGGATATTGGAGATGTCGTATCCTTCTATTCTTTGTGGAAGTTTTTTGAGTTTGAGAATTTTTTTGAGATCCTTAAGCACGTCAGATTGGTCGTCTTTTTCCCAAGAAGCAAGTGACTGTTGTAAGTACTCTTTTGCATTTTCCTTGCCAAGTTTAATCAATTCGCGTTTTTTGCCATGGTTTGGAATGGTAATTTTCGACACGTCATCCTGAGCGTAATCGAAGGATCCCGTGGTTTTTTTGCTGGCGCTTCTATAAACACGGGATTCTTCACTGCGTCCCGCTTCGCGGGACTTGTTCAGAATGACGTGCAGATCCTGCCCAGAGAGTGAAGTGCGAACTGGGATAATGAGTTCTCGAGGAGGATTGCTTGCTTCGGAATAATATTGCGTCAGAAACGCGTCTAATAATACTGTCATGGATTCGTCGCTCGCGTTCTGCAATATAAAGTTGAGCTTATTCATGAGTTTGCCAGCTCGAATCACAAATACATTTACTGCTGCTAGATTTTTTTCTTTGAAAATACTAATTACATCTTGTGATTCGCCTTTTACCGAAAGAATTTTTTGACGCGACTGCATAATCTCCAGTTGTTTTATTTGATCTCGGACGCTGCCAGCTTTTTCATATCGCTTTCGTGTGCTTAGGTCAGCCATTCGAAGTTTAAGATCACGAATTACATCTTCGCTATGTCCCTCAAGTACGCGCATTAACCGTTTAATCATATCTTGATACTCTGAGTTAGTTTCTGGAACAGGACCTAGGGTTCTTTTTTTCAAGAGGTCTTGCTCAAATTGGGTTGGGTCTTTTGATTTTTTCTTGTAAGGAAATATTCGGCGCAAGAATCGCAAGGTTTCCTTAATATTAGTTCCAAAAGTATAGGGTCCAAAATACCGAGCGCGCGAGCGGCCGCGGTCCAGGTCTGGCCTGCGTACGGTGGTAACTACTGGACGCGCGTACTGGTAATCAACTTTTACAAAGTTAAAACTCTTATCATCCTTTAAGGCCACATTAAAATGCGGCTTGTGTTTTTTGATGTGGATTGATTCTAAAATTAATGCCTCTGATTCATTGGATGTAACTATAGTATCAATACTAGCGATTTTGGTTACCATTATTTGTTTTGAATG
>CAYOXH010000146.1:0-1581 GCA_964407875.1 uncultured Gammaproteobacteria bacterium | reverse complement strand
AAAATGAGTGAAATTTTAAGAGAAATTGAGGTCAATTATCGACTATGCACATACGCAAAAAGCATAGCTTTAATAATAACCTCGATTTTCAAAAAACTGCTAATTATATAGATTATATAATTGAGGTATATTCAAATGACGGGACAGCTAAAGCTAGATAATGAACCAGATATACATGAGGTGTCGCACGATGCCGAGACTGATATAAAAACCGCGCAGTTTCCTGTTGTGTTGGATACGGCACCTAGGATCTTTTCTCCTACAGAAACGTTTAGTATTGCTCAAGACGTTTTGTCTGATGAAGACACGCCAGTTAGACTTGAACGATTAATCGGTCATGGGGGAAATGGCATCGTGGCGGCTGGTAGGGGCACGTTTACGGCTGGAGGTCGTGCGTATAAGGACGAGTCCGTGGCCGTAAAAGTACCTTATTTTCATTTAACGGCAAGCGATGATCCTCTGTTAAATATGGCTAATATGAGAAGATTTAGCAATGAGGTTCATCTTTCGATACAGGTCAAGGAGGATCTCAGGAGAGTTGATCCTGGATTGGCAACCCATATCGTAGAAACATTCCGAGATGGCTTCTATGGACCTGTGCATGGGTATGCGAGGGTTCCCTGGCTAGTGTTTGGCGTTATGGAGCTCATAGAGGGTAAGAATCTAAAGAGTGTTACGCTTTCCCCTGTTGAGGTATTGGGGTACGCAGTCAGCATCTGCAACGTGTTGGAAGTGGCACACAAGTATGGTATCTGCCACAGAGATATCAAGCCTACGAATCTAATGATTTCAGATGATGGGTTACTTAAAATAGCAGATTTTGGGTTGGCGCGACGAGTTGAATATTTTGGGCCTAAGAAAGTAGCATTAGGTTCTCCTGGATTTGCTGCTCCGGAGCAAATAGATCCGGATGCGGATGTCAAAATTGATACACGGGTTGATATTTATTCTTTGGGTGCCACCTTGTATTATCTGTTCACTGGGACCATTCCTTATACAAAAGAAGACATGGGTGCTTTTGTTTTTGAGCGTCGGTCGCTTCCAACGCCAACACCACTGGCTGCGCGTTGCCCGGACATTCCGGAGCGACTTAGCAAGGTGCTGGAAAAAAGCATGTGTCACGATAGAACTCGTAGATACCAGACTATAAACCAATTCAGGGATGATCTAGTAGCAATGATCCCGCAGCTCGGCATGGCTATTGGCGCAAAGCCTTCTGAGTATTACTTGGGATAACCAGACGTACGTATTAAGTTAGGACGCAAACTTCAATAGCTCCCTATAAACATTCTTCCCCTGCATTCTCCATGTAGAAGTACACGTCAGAAACCAACAAAATCCTCACCGTGCTTATTTCTGATACAGCCCATACGATTTCTCTGCAATACCACTTTCCTTGATGACCTCTCAGCATGATTATTTGTCAAAGGAACATAATGAAGCTTTACTCCCAATAACCAAAGATGAAGCAGCTCATTAGAGGGAAAACACCTGATTCGTTGGATGTGTTTAGGAAGGATGTAGCGATGCCTAAAGTTAAGGAAGGGGATTTCTAAGGTGTTGGATGGGCAGAAAAGTTAG
>CAYOXH010000145.1:0-1646 GCA_964407875.1 uncultured Gammaproteobacteria bacterium | reverse complement strand
TCCAGCTTGGTCAAGGCGAAGTAAATCCGAAGTATCTGCAGTATTTCGCACAACCAGCGAGCTAAAATCGCTTGAAACAATACGAACCCCTTCTTTTCCAGCTGGCGGAGTTACGTTTACAATTGAGCTTCCTTGGCCCGCGTTAAAATAATCCGTAATAAAAGCAGTGGCCTTGCCTACACCGCTAATCCAAAAGTTAGCTGATTGTGCGTTATTGCTTTGAGCTATAATTGCTTGTAATTCGCCGCCCAAAACATCAGACCAGCTTGATTTGCAATCTCCTTGAAAACATATACTGGCTTGAGTATCTATATTACCACGAGTAGTAATTGAGCCAACATCAGTAATGTTTCCTGTTAAACTTACGCGGAAAACTCGCTTGTCTGATAATGCTCCTTTTTCTAATAACAGTAAACTTCCTTGAACGCTGGATCCATCAACAACCCCATAAAAAAGGTTCTCCACTGCGTTCCTAACCCGTACTGGCGAACCAACGCTTCCTATTTGAATTCCGACTCCATCAGAACCAATGCGCACTGCGCGCGCCTCCTGAAAAAATAAAACTCCAGATAAAAATATGCTAATTATAGTAAATAAAAAAATTCGACCCGTGATTTTAAACTTACACATATATCTATTTATATTTTTATTATGCTTAAAAATGACAATACTTTAACTAGATGAATCATTTTATTTTAGTTATATATATTGAATTATACAACAAAAATCCAAAAAAATAAAATTTATTATTTTGTTAATACTTTTCCAATGATATCTTTTTTACTCACCAACCCCCAAATCCTGCTATCTTCTCCTATTGAATCATTATCACTTAATACAAAATATTTATCCTGTTTGATAGTGTATGATTCTCCTTGTTTCCAAACTGCTGTGTTCATCCTTCCAAAAGGAATTTTCTTTTCTTGATTAATCCACAGCCACCCATCTTCAATATTGATTGTGTCCCCTGGCGCGCCTGCTATGCGCTTTATTAGTGGATCATTAAGATGCTCAAACTGAAAAGCAATTATATCACCTGCTTTGGGTGATGATTGAATATACGCGTTTTTATCAACTTCAACAATTTGACCATGCTTAAATTCTGGCTCCATTGATAATCCTTTTATTATAAATTCTTGAATTACTGCTGTTTCTGGCGATAAATTATTATCTTGCTCTTGAGTCAGAATCCACACACTATAAGAGCCAACAGCAAGCAATAAAAAAACAAGCACCGCGGATATTAATTTGCGCATATTTCTATCTATAACTTTTCCAACTTACTTAAATCTGAAAACAATATAAATGCCCATCCGTATCACTACAATACTTTCCATAAGCCATCCACCAATTAGCAGGCTTATTAACTACATCTGTCCAGGCTTTACCAGTGCTACTAGTGCTTCCACCATCAATATGCAGCTTTTGGGTTGGGCTAGTTTCTCCTATTCCAACATTATCACTAGGGGTAGTAAGATATACATTCGTTCCTGAATCAGTCCAGCCAGCTGAAGTTGCGGGGCACCCAGTGCCATTTTGCAAACACACAGCAACTCCATTAGAAGTAACGTTACCTGCGTAATCAACTTCCACCATGCCGTAGGTGACTAAGCGAGGTCTTCCGCCAACTCCCTCGAGCTCAACAA
>CAYOXH010000144.1:0-1671 GCA_964407875.1 uncultured Gammaproteobacteria bacterium | reverse complement strand
AGTCAAATCATGGAGAATGTGGAGAGGAACCAAAGCACAGTGATTGTGACACTGAAATCCCACGCATTTCTAAACCGAGGGTCAGAAGCTCGAATCCTCTAGGGCGCGCATAATAATTTTGGAATAGTATTTAAACAATTAAGAACACTTTGATTTATTAATTGTTTCTTGTATAAAGCAATAGTTATTATACACAATGTTATACAATAATATTACATCGTTAGTTAAGAAAAATACTCCGAAACTCTATACCTTATTAAAAGATATAAAACATCGTTATATATATAAC
Organism: uncultured Gammaproteobacteria bacterium; assembly: GCA_964407875.1. GTDB lineage: Bacteria > Patescibacteriota > Patescibacteriia > UBA2169 > UBA2169 > CAYOXH01. The sequence goes on along the minus strand of CAYOXH010000144.1, from coordinate 1,382 downwards.
CAAAGGTATTTTAATCAGCTTCTATCAAGCAATTTAAATTTAATTGACAACATTCTAAAAGAAAAATACGAAGATTGGGCAAAAGCTCATTACTTAAAAGAGAAAAAAACTTTTAACAATGTGGCTGTTATAGAAATCAATAATAGTTGTAATATAAATTGTATTATGTGCGATACAAAAAGTTCAACAAGAAAAAAAAAATTGATGAGTCTAGATTTAGTCGAAAAATCTGTCTCAGAAATTAAAAAAAAAAACATAAACACTGTATTGTTGCATACAATTGGTGATCCGCTATCAAATACAAGATTGAAGGATGTTTTTAAAATTTTAAGAAAATACAAAATGCAAACCGGCATATCGACCAATGGGTTAATGTTAGAAAAGCATATAGATACTTTAATTGAATATGTTGATGTTTGTTCAAGTATCAGATTTTCAATAGATGGAGTAAAAAAAGAAACCTACGAAAAAATCAGATTTGGTGGAAAATGGGAAGATTTAATAAGAAATTTGGATCTTGCTAAAAAAGAATTGCCAAAAATAGGCTATGAATTCATGATAGATCTAGTAATCACCAAAGATAATTTTGGTGAACTTGGTGAATTTGTAACATTTTTTAAAAAATATGTAAGAAAACCTTATAGACACATGCATTTTGGTTTTATGAATAGTTTGTCTCCAAATAATGATTATTTTCTGTCTAACAACATGCTTGAAAAACATACTCATAATAATTTTTTTTGTAGTTATGTTGCTAGAAATACTCCTTATATACTTGTTGATGGTAGAGTTTCAGTTTGTTGTAGAGATTACGATGGTTCATTAGTAATAGGTTCAATAAATAATGAAAAAGGAATCGATTCTGTTATTAATGGAGAAGAATTAAAACGGTTGCAACAGAAACATGAAAGTAAAGATGTAGATAATAACCTATGTAAATCTTGCTTTCTAATTGATAGAAGAATTCTATATATATGGAGCAATACTGTTTCCTATCTACTTTATAAAAAAAGAGATGAAGATAGTACTTTTTATCAAAGGGAATTCGAAAATTTGCTGAATTTTTTTAAAGGCAATAGTTTTAATAGAGATACATATAAAAAAATCATCTCTGCAATATCGTAAAAAAAAGTAACGCACCCAACATTAAATGATTTAAAATCGATACCAACTATACTTTATCACGATGAAATTTGGGCAAAGAAAAAATGCGAGCAACTTGATTTAGAAAGGCTAGGTTATTCATGTAGTGCGTTAAACGATCAAATGCATTCAATTAAACTAACAAGAGAAGATCAAAGATGGAATTTAGTAATAAATTTAACGTATGAAAAAACTTCTGGTGATCTTGGTTTTAGGTTTGTTGGTTATTTTAACCTCAA
>CAYOXH010000143.1:0-1675 GCA_964407875.1 uncultured Gammaproteobacteria bacterium | reverse complement strand
CGCTGTGGACTTAAATCTTATCCTCGGAGTAACTCTAAAGATGAGGCGAACTGCCATTTATAGTAGCTAATAACTCTCATAATTTTTTGTCTGCCTCCACAAAAATCTCCTCATAGTAACGTACCATTGAAACACCTGGCCTTGCCTGAGCAGATTCTGATTTACCGGTTAGGTAAAGTTGCAATGCTAATCGAGGAATATTGGCTCCAGCTTTAACAGTTGCCATTACGCCGCCTGCTATGCGAGCGTTCACTTCAATTACAACATGTTCACCTCGGCTATCTTGACGAGTTTGGAAAAACCATGGGCCTTGTAATTTCATTGCAGTAGAAATTTTTTTGGCCATTTCCTGTAATCTTATATCTGAAACTGTTGTTCCAATAACTGATAACCCTGCTCGAACTCGATGTCTCAATCGTGGCGAAGCGACAAGGACGTCCGAATCAAAGTTACTTAAGCAATCAATAGTATATTCCGTGCCAGGTAAATATTCTTGAACAATCGCTTCTTTGATATATTTGCGCCAAAAAGCCAGTTCTTTAGGATTTTCGGCAATGAATATATTTACAGAGCCGGTACCTATTGCGGGTTTGACGAACACAGGATAAGGCAATTCAACATCCAAATAATGAGTGAAATCTTCCGGAATGCGAATGACGTTTTGTAATGCAGAATAGGTCTTTCTTTTATCCGTTGCTACTTGAACTACCTCTAAAGGAGGAAGCAATAGAGAAGCACCAGAATCCTTTAATAATGACGATAATCTTGCCATTGACTTTAAAATAGGATCCAAGACGGGTATTACTATTTCAATTTGTTTTTCCTTAACAATAGAAAGAAGCTTAACGCTAAAATCTTTATTGGTAACATCCGGTAATTTGACAAATTCCGGAGCAAGCCACCGACCGGCAACAATGGGATCGCAATCTGTACCGATAATATCCAAATTAGGTTGGGTGCGAAGCGATTTCCACCAATTTAAACCACCGGCTGATCCAATTGGGATGATAAGTATTTTGTTGCTCATTGAAACTCCTTATAAAAATCATAGTCAATAAAAATTATAAAATATATTTAACTTGCTTTTATTTTTAGAGTTTGATTAAATACCCCTTGTTTCAGCTGAAATATGTGATCGGATCAAAAGTACAGGGTAAAGTTGTGAAAAAAATTATTATAATTTTCTTAATCGTAGCAATAGGCGCCGCCATTTCTGCTTGTGGCATAAAAGGTCCTCCTAAGCCCCCTCCTGATCCAGAATCTTCTTTCTTCGGAAAATTGCGATAAAAACGTAAATACTCCAAAAACATAAAGCGGCAAGGTACTGCAAGCACAATTCGGCAAGGAAACCAGAGTTGGACGGTTTCCGAAGGGTTCAGGACATTGATGTCCGATAATCAAAAGGAGCTTCCGCTCCTTTGAGCAAACAAAAAACTTGTTCAGCTTTGCATAAGGCGCTGTGCTTTGGATTAGCCGCTGTAAAAAAACAAAAGCTAAACAGCGGAGCTAAAAAAGAAAGAAGTAACAGCGTCTAAAAAAACAAGCTTTCACAAAATAATGGCATAAATGAAGCAAAATGTTATGATTAGAAAAGCAACCTTAAATGATATCCCCTCAATTCAGGAGACCATAAAACCTTACGCGGTGCGGGGTGAAATGCTTCCCCGAACGTTAA
>CAYOXH010000142.1:0-1703 GCA_964407875.1 uncultured Gammaproteobacteria bacterium | reverse complement strand
GGTGGACCTGAGGAGATTCGAACTCCTGACCCCCTGCTTGCAAAGCAGGTGCTCTGACCAGCTGAGCTACAGGCCCTTATTTTTATAATCTGCCGCCGAGTAATCTGCCGACTGTTCCTTCGAGAAATCCTTGGTGCATATTGGTTATTGCAAGTATGCCTATGAATATCGCGGCTACGCCTAGCAGCTTATACAACATGCGCGTGCCGCCCATTGTTCCCATTTTTGATTCTGCCCAGGCATTATAGCCCGTGAATCCAACAACATCCTCGTTTTTCCATGCCAGTAAAAATCCGCCAATAATCAATATTATCCCAATAATAATTCTTCCCATATATTTTGTTTTAGTTTTTTATTGGTGGAACGCTAAGCGTCCCAATCACCACGCTCAGCGTGGTGCCGCGGGAGGGACTCGAACCCTCACGCCCTATTGGGCATGTGGCCCTCAACCACACCTGTCTACCAAGTTCCAGCACCGCGGCAAGTTATTAAGGCAAATTAATGTATTTTTCTATTTTGCGTTTTTTTCGTTTTAAGTATGGAAGTTTTGATCTGTAATATATTTTTGGCATGAGTATTCTAGATTCTTTTTTCGCAAAACGCAGTAGCCACACTCTTGTTGATGAGCTAATATGTCCGCTAACACCCCAATTTTTATTTATTTTTTTTTGCAACCATTTTATATGAGACATGCTGGCGGAGATGAAATTCGTATAAAACATATAACTATTTGGCCATCTTTTGTCTTTATAAGAATAGAAATACCCATCGCCATCAAAATGTCCTCGTAAGAAATCTCTGAAAAATTTATCTGGTATTTTTAATTTGTTTATTGTTTTGGATTTATTTGGCGTTAGCCCTATGCTAAGAAGCCATTTATAAAAATTTATATCCCCGAATTGGGTCTGAAAACAAGTTATTTCGTTTGTATCTTTATCTATTCTAGTAGCTGTTTTTGTATTGAGATTAAGACATTTTTTAAAATTTATAATCTGTTCTTTATCCTTTGATACGAACGCGATGTGCCGTCCATCTTTGGATAGGCTGCCATCGCTCGCTATTAATCCTACTGCGTATGCAAGTTCAGGAGACCATGTAGTTTTTGTTTTACATAGTGGTTTCATGTATTTACTATAGTATAAATTGTAAAGAACCTCAACCTAATAGTGTCTACCAAATATTTTATCCAATGGTGGGCAGTGAGGGAGTCGAACCCCCGGCCTTCTCGGTGTAAACGAGACGCTCTAACCAGCTGAGCTAACTGCCCTGAATAACACAATAGTATCAAAATAATAATTAGAAATCAATCAATAAAGCCCCTTAGCGGGGCTTTTGGAATTCGTCATTTATCAATTATTCTTTAACCTCGCGCAATCGTTTTTTATGAGTTCTAAGGAAATATGGCCTTGCTTGGCGAACACTATACTTTCGCACGAGTTCGAATTTTGTTAAAGACGGCATATTCAAAGGAAAGATTTTTTCTACGCCAATTCCTTCGCTAACTTTGCGCACAGTAATAGTAGATCCAGATTCTGCTCCATGTTTGTGCGCCAAAACCATGCCTTGGAATATCTGTGTTCGTTCCTTTTCTTCGCCTTTTGGGTTAGTATCAACGATTTTTTGGTGAACCCGAATAAGCATGCCTGGCTTGATTTCTTCTGGCTTTAATTCTGTGTAGTCAGATTTACCTTTTTTACTTTTAG
>CAYOXH010000141.1:0-1715 GCA_964407875.1 uncultured Gammaproteobacteria bacterium | reverse complement strand
TTATGAAATATTTCAAATTTTTCTCCTAATAGAAGACCTTTTTTTTTATCTAAAAGTAAAATTTTTTTTTTATTTAGTTCTAGTAGTTTTCTTCTAACGGTTTCTCTAGGTAAACCTGTGACCAAAGAAATGCTAGTAGCGACAAGCTTTGGTTTAGGTAAATAATTTTTTGCTATTTCTTCGTTAGTTAATTCCCACATTCTATTCCAATCAGCATCTTCTTCTTTATTCATGCTGTGTAAAAAATGGCTAACAACTGTTTGTATAATTATAAAACTCTCATAATCAATTTTTAACATGGTTCTAACGTTTTGATAGTTATCAATCATGAACATTAACCAATAATAGGCACCTCTAGTAAAAGATTTTTTTTTTCCAGAAACAATGTTTTTTAAAACCATGTATTTATTATACCCATTTTGGGCAATATATGTAAATTGATATAGATCAATTGTAATACCCATTTTGGGCGCAAGAAGTGTTGAGGAAAATAGGGATTGCTGTAAACTTAATAAGATTGAGGGGTTGGAGTAATGATTTCTTTGCCGAAAATTACAGTGTGTCCAGTGTGCCGGACTTTTAACATTTTGAGAATAAATGGGGTTACCTGTGAAAATTTATTTAAAAGTCTTGCCAACTGGACATTGAAAAGAATTTTTAATTGCAGAAAATGCAAAGTGGAACTAGGTTTATTTACACAGAACAGTATAGAAAAGAAAGAAAAATTGCTTTGGATTGATCTAATAAATTGCGAAGAAAGTTATTACGATCGTTTAGTTCAATTACAAATGTACAAAGCAAGATGTGATAAGCAAAATGAAAAATATTATGAAACGCAAAAAGAAATTAACGATATTCAAAATAAAATTAGATTGAATCAAATTAAGATAAAAATTAAAGCAAAAATAGAAAGAAGAACAATGTCAATTTGATACGCGCCATAGATTGGCCCCTTTACTTCATATTTATTGTGCGTATCAAATTGGCATTTTAACTAGCAAATTTGCTGATATTCATTTTTTTCAATTATAAAAAAGTTTTTAAGAAACTTGGTACAGTGTAAAACGATATCATTTGTACAATAAAGCTATAATAATATTTACGACAATACTAATCTCGGCCTGTCTGTTAAGTTGTGTGTCAGAAACAAGCTGGTTCTAGGTTTGGTTTTAATGTAGGATTAAATATGAATTTACTCATATTAGGTATCATAATTTTTTTTAGTATTCATTTGGTTCCAATTTTTCCATTGAAGAATATTTTGATTAATCGACTTGGTGAGAACAAATATAAAGGATTATACTCATCAATTGCTTTAGTAGGGCTTTTAATTATTATTTATGGCTTTGGTCGTGCCGATTTACATCCAGTATGGGACCCCTTACCTTATAGTAGAGAAATAGCGTTAGCATTGATGCCAATTTCTATGATCTTACTTGCTGCTGCAAAAATACAAACAAACATTAAAAGAGTTATTAAACATCCAATGCTTATTGCTATACTCATTTGGTCTTTTGCTCACCTGATTGCCAACGGAGATTTACGATCTATCATATTGTTTTCCTCTTTTGGAGTATATGCTTTAGTTGATATTATTTTTTCCAAAAAAGTTTTAACGACTAACAACACCGCAAATTATACTTTAACTAAGGATATAATGGTTGTTATTATTGGTTTGCTTGTCTATGCTATCATTGTTTATTTTCATCGGTATA
>CAYOXH010000140.1:0-1727 GCA_964407875.1 uncultured Gammaproteobacteria bacterium | reverse complement strand
ACAGATATGCGAAACAACCCTGTAAACATTGGGTTTGGTATCCCAACGCCTGTTTAGTTGCGAAGAAATTCCGAGGATAGGCGTTTCACTACTGATTTTATTGGCCGACTGGATGATACGCAGTCGGCTTTTTTTATGATTTTCGTATCATCGTCCATCAACGTTCCTTTGAGCGCTGAAAAGGGACTAATGAAATCGATTAAATTACTTCAAATAACTTGGTGATAGTTTTTAAGAATGCGTCTTTTCTTGAGGGAAAGGGCATTTTTTTGATTGCTTTTGCATAAACAATTGCATAGGCAAGAGCGGTACCGACTACATCCAATTCAGCTATAAATAATATAACTCATAGTTTTTATTAGTGGTTCAGTCGTACAAAAAAATAAACAAATATGAAAGCATATAACAGTGTACTACTCACTATAATGACAGCAAGTATAGTCTTTTTAGTCTATGCAGAATATAAAAACAAATCAGAGGGCACCCCTGTGATCGTCACAAATAGCAGTATTCCGATCAAAGTCAATGGAGATGGGATCCCTGTTATGGTCACGAATAGCAGTATTCCGATCAAAGTCGATGGAGATGGGATCCCTGTTATGGTCAATAATCAAAAAGCTAATAATCCTTTTCCCACTTCGCTTGATGTTAGAGTTGTTGATATTGCCAAAACAATGAATGTAAACTTGTCTTCAGTAGGTGGCGACGCTCTCAGTTCCGTTGGAGGGCAGGTTGTGCTTCCTGTTGGAGTTCATAACACAGTCGATGTCGATATCAAGGGCGTGAACGGAAGCACCATGACAAGCAGCATACTTTCTGCAGGTGGCGGAGCTAGCGGAATACCGGTTGTTGTGCTAAACAAATAATCTTTTAGCTGAAGGCAAATAAACGGCGCGAAAATGCTATTCATCCCAACAGCGCCGAAAGCTCAATTCTCAGAGCTTTTGCCGCTTGATAAATTCATTGCATAAATAATCAATAAATCTAAGCTTTGGGCGAGATGAAACACATACTAATCACAATAATCTCAACTGTGATTATAGTGCGGCGTTCGTTGTTTTACAAAAAAAACCCCGCTAAGTGCGGGGTTTTAAGTTTTGAGGAGTATGATTTATACTGATTTTATTTATTTAATATTGGAATCAAATTGTACTTTTGATCTTGAGTGAGTTGAGCTAATTCAATGACTTGCAGAGATGGTTGATTAGCCTTGGTAAAATTATTGGACAAATTAACAATATGGCTCTGCGGCAACTTCCACATTGATCCAGTAATTGGGTCTATTACCAAAATGCCAAGTAAGCCGCCAAATAAAATATTTCCAATATACCAACCATCTAATGTTGCGTTTAACTGCGATCTGGTTATTGGGTGCCCGTCTTTTTCCAACGTAAGTGTGTAACTTCCAGCACTATAGGCCCCAGATTTCGCGCTTAAAGTAACCATATACGGCGTAGTGCCAGTAGCGATTAATTGGCCTTGCTTATTAGCAATTGTAATTTTAGCACCTGTAGGGTTGCTGTTTATGCTAACAGGATACTGATTCTTACTTAGAATGCTTGCGCACCCTACTGTCCCGACAAGAACAATTGTGATGATAATATGTTTCATGTATTTATGTTATTTTGTTTTGCTGCGTTTCCACTCTCACTAAAATCTTAAACCAAATTCAATAAATGCCCCACCTAAATTTTCTGTAGCAGGTCTACGGAGTTTATAATCTATTT
>CAYOXH010000139.1:0-1738 GCA_964407875.1 uncultured Gammaproteobacteria bacterium | reverse complement strand
AGGAGGTCACACGACAAGATACAAAAGTATTTGTGCTTATATTTGATATATTATTGTATATCTATCGTGTGTTCTCCTTTTTTGCTTAATTTTTACTACCCAAAGTATATATCATCTGGGGAAAAGTGTCAAATATAGATTATAGCGAAAATTTGTAAATAAATACAGGCATATCTGGGGTGATATGCCTGCGTCTTTTAATTCGCCTAATCCGTATGACGAGGCATTGTCCTCCTCTTGGGCTTGTGCCGAGGTGAAAGATATCCAGATAAAGCAGATGGGTACGAACAGAAATAGCTTGTGCATGATTTTCCTCCATGCAAGTGTGGTACAAAAGCTACCTAGTTGGTAGCACGTGGACGAAACAGTTAATAAAATGTACGAAACATCATCATAACATGTTTTTTGTTATACTTTGTCAACCTTTGTGATTATTTCGCCATTTTTCAATCTCTGCATGGTTGCCAGAAAGCAATACTTCTGGGACATTGTACGCTTTTCCTTTGTAATCTAATACTTCAGGCCTTGTATAATGAGGATATTCTTTTTCGTTTTCAGTGGTAACAGAATTCCAGTGAGATTCTACTTCTAAAGACTCTAATTTAATAACCCCAGGAATTAAGCGTGATACTGCAGAAATGACAGTCATTGCCGGAATCTCGCCATCAGTTAAAACATATGGCCCAATAGAAATTTCTTCCGCATCTAAGGCATCAACAACTCGCTCATCTATGCCTTCGTATCTACCGGAAATTAAAACAAGTTGGTCCAAATTTTTAGACCAATCATATGCCATTTTTTGATTGAATTGTTTTCCTTTGGCAGAGAATACTATAGTCTTTGATTTCTTTTTAGGTTTAATCTTGCCAACTGCTTTTAGAATTGGTTCTGCCATAAGAACCATACCAGCTCCGCCGCCATAAGGTGTGTCATCAACTGTGTTATGTTTATCAGATGCATGGTCGCGAAGATTATGAGTGTTGATCTTAATCAACTTATCTTTTTGCGCGCGACCTAAAATAGACTCCCCTAAATAGGAATCAAAAATTTTTGGAAAAATTGTTATTACATCGAATCGCATGTTATGTAGGCTGCTTGTCTTTTTTATTCTCAAATGCTCCCTTGGCAATATACTGCTTCATGAGTGATTGGTATGGTACGTTTATTTCATTTGCCTGTTCTTTAACCCTAAAGAGTATGTATTCTGGGATACGAATAGATACCGGGCGTGAAGTCGGTTTTAAATTTGGGAACGAGACTGGCTTAAAGTCCTTTTGATCAAAATATTCTGACAAATCCAGATTAGACCAAAAATTCCATTCTTCGTCTTCGTTTTTGAATTGTGGCATCTTAAGTGGTTTTTTCATAAAATTTCCTTTCTTTTTTATTTAAATCTCGCGTTGATATAACGCGAATGTTGTTATGTCTGATAGTGAATGAAACATAGAGTATTCGCTCTTGTTTTGTTTTTCCGACAACAATATAGCGTTTTTCTTCTGTGGAATGCGGGATATCGTCTATTACTATTTTGTTTTCATCAAAAAATGCTTCAATGATTTCTTCTCTGGTAACTTTGTGCTTCATCCAGTTTTTTGTTTCATTGCCCTTGTCCCATTCAAATTGAATTGGTTTTGGCAGATTTATTTTCATATAGTAAGTGTATATACTATTTTATACATTGTCAAGGTTGACAGAGTAAATAAGTTGTGGTACCATACAATGCTTAATCTCAAAGCGG
>CAYOXH010000138.1:0-1739 GCA_964407875.1 uncultured Gammaproteobacteria bacterium | reverse complement strand
TTGTAGGTCACGCGACCACCCCCTAACCCCCTCCTGGGTACAGGAGGGGGAATATCTTGGATGGGAGGGGGTGACAAAATATTATGAATTGGATAATCATAGTACTCGCAGGACATTTTTTAAACGCATTAGCGTTTTTGATGGACAAGTTTCTTTTAACCAAGAAGATTCCGTCTCCTTTTGTGTACGCGTTTTTTATTGGTGTTCTTGGAATCTTGGCATTGATCTTAATTCCGTTCGGCGTAGTTATACCGTCTTCGCCTGAAATTGTCCGTGCTTTAGTCGCTGGTGCTACATTTGTGATAGCTCTTGTTTTCTTTTTTGCGGGACTTAAAGAGAATGAAGCATCACGTGTTATCCCGCTTACTGGCGGATTTGTGCCTGCATTTACATTTGTTCTTGCATATTTCTTTTTGGCAGAGCGATTGGGGTCTGCTGAAGTTTTGGCTTTTACAGTACTCGTGGCTGGTGGGGTGTTGATAACCATTGAAAAGAAAGGCAAGGGATCCAAGAAAGGATATATTTACGCGGTCATAGCAGCACTCGTCTTCGCTGTCTCGTTTGTAATTACCAAGCAAGTATTTATAGAGCAAGAGTTTATTTCTGGATTTGTGTGGTCTAGAATTGGTGGATTTATAATGGCAATGTCTTTTTTGCTTATTCCGTCAGCACGTAATGGAATACTTCATCAGCCCAAGCAACCCTCCTCCGCTAAAGCTTCGGAGGGTAAAAAGAACATATTTGCCAATACAGCAGTATTGTTCTTTACTGGCCAAGTTGCGGGGGCTTTGGGTTTTTTCCTCGTCAACTATGCAATATCCTTAGCGTCCGTCTCGCTGGTTAATGCCATGCAAGGTGTGCAATATGCATTCTTGTTAATCATGATAGTATTATTATCAAAGAAGTTTCCAAAGATTATGTCCGAGAAGTTGACAGGCGCTGTGCTTGCGCAGAAGGTCGTGGCTATAATTTTAATATCAATTGGAATAGGATTAATCGCGTTTTAATATGTTTATTCAAGCGATATATTTATTCATTATTGCGCTTGTGGTTGCTTTTCTGGAGGTGCAGATAGAGGGCAAGCATGGATGGGCAGCGAAACTTCCAACATGGCGGCCAGATCAAAGACGCTGGTATTCTCGATTGTGGCAGGTATTTGCGCAAGGAAAGGATTTAACTGGCTATCATCTGGGCATTAATTTTTTAGTGCTTTTAATTTTTCATTATCCGTTTTTTGCGGGATTGCCTTGGGCATACACAGCAGAGGCATGGACTTTTGCGCGGTTCTTCCTATTTTGTGGTTATGGGATTATCTCTGGATTATTATTAATCCGCACTATGGCGTATTCCACAAGAGGCCTAAAAATGATGTAGTGTGGCATAAGCATTGGTGGGGGCCATTTCCAAGAGATTATTATATTGGTACGTTTCTCTCGCTTGCGGTTATTAGCCCACTATGGTGGAACAATTATGTAGTTTTAAGTGAGTGGGGAATTATGTTTGGGGTGTTTGTTGTTGGAACTGTTTTGACACTTGTGGTGACTGAAGTGGTGAGGGGAGATGTCGAGAGATAAATTATACACGTCATCCTGAACGACTCGATGTACTCGTCGAGGAAGTGAAGGATCCCGTGAAAATTTTTTGCAGTAAACAACAACGAGATCCTTCGACTTCGTTCCCAACTGAGTATAGTTGGTCACTTCGCTCAGGATGACGATTATATATTATGCGAAAAACAA
>CAYOXH010000137.1:0-1781 GCA_964407875.1 uncultured Gammaproteobacteria bacterium | reverse complement strand
AATTCATATTTAGTAGGAAACAATTGTTCAAGCGCCTTAATAAAAACAGCAGGTGATCTGTTGTCAGTTGGTCGACTTGAGGATATACCGCCAGGATTTTCAGGTACAATTCCCGTTGATTCGGCAACTACAAATGATTTAATTCAAAAAGAACAACTAGAAGGTGGATTTCAGTGTGACATTGATTTAACAAATGATGATTTTGCTGATTATGATTAATAGGTATTGTTATGTCTGATAGATTAAAAATGACATTGCAGATTGTAGGATTTATACTTGTGATTGCCCTGCTTGGGTGGGCTATTTGGGCTGTGTTTTTTAGGACACCTGGGGCAAGCATTATTCCAGGGGGAGAAGCTGAACTACAAGTAACTGGTTTGCCTGATATTAGCGAAGGCCCTTCTGGAAGAGTGGTAGAGGAGGAAGGTCCTGGAAGGCCTTCTACTCTTGTTCCAGAGCCAGAAACTGAACCAGCTGGGCCAGATAGAGTTGCAGCAGGAGGAAGAACTCTTGTCCAGGCAATAACACGCACACGTGCTGAATTTAATTCGCTTTCTAATAGTGGGAATTTTAATTACTATAATTCCAGTGATGAGCGGTTTTATACAGTAGGTCCAGATGGAAAGTCCATACTACTTTCTGATGAAGTGTTTAGATCTGTAGATAGTGTTGCATGGTCTCATGAGGGGGATAGCGCAGTTATAGAGTTTCCTGACGGGGCAAATATTTACTATAATTTTGAAACAGGGGAGCGTGCGACATTACCGCGACAAGCTAAGGAGTTTTCGTTTTCTCCAGAAGATAGCCAACTGGCATACGAATATATTGGAGAGGCAGAAGATGACAGGTATATTGTTACTTCAAGCGCAAATGGGCAAGGCAGGGCGTTAATTGAGCCATTAGGGCGTGAATCGCACAATGTAAAAGTTGACTGGTCTCCAAATAGCCAAGTGGTTGCTACTTACCGGGAACCAACCTCAAGCCAAGGCGAGGAAGTGTTTTTTATCGGGTTTAATGATGAGAACTTTCTTTCTTTGCAAACTAATGGCATAGGATTTGAGGGAATGTGGTCTCCTACAAGCAAACAAGTGCTTTACAGCGTATACAGTGATAGCACTAATTATACGCCAGTTCTGCACATTGCGGGCGCGCAAGGGGATAACATTGGTTTAGGCAACCGCGCTTTGCGCATACAGACCTGGCCGGATAAATGCACATTTGAAAGCGAAGAAATTGTCTATTGCGCTGTTCCGCAGTTCCTTGATGAAGGAGCTGGTATTTTTCGAGAAATGACGAACTCTGTTCCAGATACTATTTATAAAATTGATCTTATTAATAATATTTCAAGCGTAATTGCTTTTCCAGAATCAGAGTCAAGAAGTTCTTTTACCATAGAAAGCATGGATGTTTCTGAAGATGGTCGGGAATTATATTTTACTGACCGCGTGACTGGCAAAATACATAAAATGCAGCTTAGGTAATGGATGATGGTTAAAAACACCAAACTTCAAAAATCAAACATCAAATAAACTACAAACACAAAAACACCAAATGAGAAATAATAATAACAATGATGACAACAACAGCAACGATAAACGACATAAATTCGATTTAGAAGACAGGACACTTGATTTTGGAAAAAGGGTTATTAGGTTATGTAGAGCATTGCCACTTGATGCAGTCAACGACAGGCCAATACGGCAAGTAGTTGGATCATCAGGTTCTGTTGGAGCAAACTATAGAGAGGCAAATGACGCATTAAGTAAAAAAGACACTATTAA
>CAYOXH010000136.1:0-1859 GCA_964407875.1 uncultured Gammaproteobacteria bacterium | reverse complement strand
GGCATACTTAGATACGCAGCTTTCATTGGCATCAGCACCTTCGTAATCAGAAATACCTTAAAACCTGTTAATGTGTAGAAGAAGGTATCCCACAACCAATCAACGCCTGTTTGCCAAAAGTTTTCAGTTGTAATGCCTTTGTTATGTGGAACGATATACAAATAATTAAAACCTTCTCTAAAAAAGAAAGTGCCTATATAGGCTAATACAGTGCCTACTACAAAAATAACGAGGAACAGTAATGAATATTTATGGCGCTTAATAAAAGTAAGATCAGCAAAATAATCAGTTTGCTTGTTTGCCCAAGCTAGAGACATTCGATCCAAAACCACCGCAATCAGCACAATACAAATGCCTTGTTCTATCGCTTGCCCAATTCTAAGCCCATTAAGTGCTAGCAATAAATTAAAACCTAAACCCTTAGCGCCAATAAAAGAGGCAATCACCGCCATTGCCAAGCATTGCATAATCACTTGGTTTACACCAATTAAAATATCTCGTCTTGCAGTTGGAATTAATACTTTATAAAGAAGTTGAAAATTACCACAGCCACTCATCATGCCAGCTTCCAAAACTTCCGGCGACACCCTTTTAAGCCCCAACACAGTCAGACGCACCATCGGCGGGGTTGCAAAAATAATGGTGGCAATCGCGCCTGCATGATCACCAATTCCAAAAAATACCATCACCGGCACCAAATAAGAAAAATGCGGCATAGTCTGCATTACATTAAGCAATGGATTTAATGTTGCTTCAACCTTCCGATTTTTGTAAGCCCAAATACCTAAAACTAATCCCAAGACAACGGAGATGGGTGCTGCAATCAGTACAAATGAGAGAGTTTCCATTGATGGTTCCCATTGACCAAAAACGGCAATGTATATGGTTGAAAAGCCCGCCAACATCGCAAGGCCCTTACCTTGGAGTTTATGACCTAAAATAATTGCGCCTCCGGCAACTACCGTCCAGGGAAGTGCGGGCCAATGTGCCCACTTGTTTTCACTAACAAAATCCCAACTTGTAAAAGTAACGATGGTTTTAACCCCACCCAGAACAATTTCACGAATTAACCCAATTAAAAAAAGAATGCTCACTGAAATAGCTCTTGTCACTTCTTTCAATAACGGTTTTTGCTCAAATTCTTCAATTTCGGGATCCCAGACCTCAAGGGGCATCCAGTCGAACATCAAATATTCGACTGAGGTATTGATCAGTAAAGGCAGGCCTGCAATAAGTGAAGGCAAGCGCCAAAAGATATTATTTTCTGATGGGTTTATAAAGAGGCATAGTAAAAAGAAGACAACCAATAAACCAAAAAATTGTAATAATTTAGGATGGTTTGTTAAGTAATTCATAATCGTATAATTAATCTTTATTTTCCTTTTCAGTTCTACTACCGAACAACACATGAATCACTTTAGAAGAGTGTACGGCTCCAACAACCTTGTTATTAGCATCTACAACAGCAACGGGCTTTCGTTCACTAAGAACCGCTTCAGCAACAGTTTCAATAATTGCATCTTTGGATACCTTTAGATCGCTTAGCTCTTCTGAACTATCTACAGGATCCATCACAGATTCAATCTTAAGCACCTTCTCCCTTGGCACTTCTTCAGTAAATTTACGCACGTACTCAGTTGCTGGATTAAGAACGATGTTGGCTGGTGTATCTAATTGCTCGATAACACCCTCTTTCATAATGGCAATTCGATCAGCAAGGCGAAGCGCCTCATCAAAATCATGCGTTATGAACAAAATAGTTTTGTTCAAAACACCCTGTAATCGAAGAAATTCATCCTGCATCTCTTTACGAATTAATGGATCGAGAGCTGAAAAAGGCTCATCCAAGAACCATATAT
>CAYOXH010000135.1:0-1863 GCA_964407875.1 uncultured Gammaproteobacteria bacterium | reverse complement strand
CTGTGTCAAGTTCAGGTGGATCTGGATCATCAACAATACCTGTACCTGTTGTAAATGGCCAATACCAATAATCATCAGTTTTATCGCCATCATCATCGCGAGTACTTGCGCAATCTGGGCACTCTTCAAGAATTCTGCCTCTTGTATCTTTTATTCCTGTTGCAAGACGAACCTCATAATCAGTGGTTGCTGTCCAATCGACTCTTGTACCAGCGCCATCTTCTTTTTTAAATGAAATAACATTATTGCGCTGTTCAACATTCATTACTCCTTCGCTAACATATGTTCCTCCATTATTCCGCATAATTGTTAAATAATCAGGGGCATAACCTCTTAAAGCATTAAATATAGTTCTATTAAGCTTATGATTAAACTGCGCCTGCACGCTGCTGCAAAGGTGCACATCTAAACTTGGATCCCCGCCTTCATGAGATGTTTCAAATGACTGCTCATCAAAGGAGCCAGCCCCACCAACATCTGGCAAGCAATTATCACCAACGCATGGCTCATCTGGGTCGCGGACAACATCTGTTGCCTCTCCTAGGCGCCCGATAATAAATGCCGCAATTGCCCAGCTAGAAAGCACAATCACCAAACCAATAACTCCATTGCGAATAACTGACTTTGCTTTTTCAATCTGATCTGCGTTTCCTCCCGCAGTCATCCAAAGATATCCGCCATATACAATAATAATAACAGCAACAATTCCAAGGAACCCAAGAGTAATATTAATAATAGAAGCAATAATACTCTTGACATCAGTATCAGATTGGATTCCTACGCTTGTGAAACTAGAATCAAGGCCAAAATTTTCATCCACAGGATTTACAACTTGGGCATGCGCGTTTTGAGCAAACAAAAAACTCGTCATCATCAGACAAGTTAAAATTCCAAGCAAAAACGATGCCCTCGTTTCAGGAGAAACAATTTCTAAATAAATTCTGCGCATGGTAATTATTATTTTTTCTTTGTCTTGGTTTTTACCCGTTCCTCTGCTTTTTGAATAACAGAGCCAATAATTCCTTTCCCTTGCTTTGCCAATTGGCCTACTTGGGATTCTAGTTTATTTGTGTCTAAACCAACCTTAAGTGCCGCTTTTTTAACTTTTGTTCGCGCTCCTTTGCCAGAAACAGGCGTTAAAAGCGCGGCAGCAGCAGCTCCAAGCAAAGCGCCGACAATGAACTTTGATTTTCCCATATTTATTACGCGTCATTCTGAACAAAGTCGCCTTAGGCGACTGAAGTGAAGAATCTCGTTGATCACGCTTGAGCGTCTTAGACGGGATCCTTCACTGCGTTCCTCAATGAGTACATTGGGTCACTTATTCAGGATGACGGGCAGATTACTTTATTTTTATTTATCACTTAGCAAATCACGAACCATGCTGCCCACTTCGTCTCCCCCGGCCCTGCCTTTGACTTGAGACATCACGCTTCCCATTACTTTGCCCATATCCTGCATACTTTGCGCTTGTGTGTCTTCAATTGCTTTTTCAATGACATCTTTTAGTTCATCTGTAGAAAGTTTTTCCGGCAAATACACATCTAAAAGCTCAATCTCTGAAGTCAACTTATTTACCTCGTCATCTCTCTCGGCTTTTTTAAACGCGTCAATTGATTCTTTATGCTGTTTTATCTCGCGCTGTAAAATTTCAACAACATCTTCATCAGATGCTTGACCTTGCTTTTGAATTTCCAAATTTTTAATAGAACTGCGAACAAGGCGCAAAATAGAAAGCTTTTTAGCATCCTTGGCTTTAAGCGCTGTTTTAAAGTCATTATCAAGTTGAGTTACCAAACTCATAACAAAATACCTTTAGCGACGTTTTTTATTACTCCGATTATTCCTATTGTTCCCAAAAGA
>CAYOXH010000134.1:0-1871 GCA_964407875.1 uncultured Gammaproteobacteria bacterium | reverse complement strand
TTTTGTGGGCAATCTTTATTTCCTGAATAAGTTCTTTTGTGTTTTTATTTTTTATGTCCATTTATCTTAATATTATATATATGGTCCGCTTAGCATGTACTTTTCTACTTCTGATAATTTCCAATCCACATGCTTTCTAAGATCAGGTTTTTTACCTCCATGGATTCTCATGGGGAACTTGTAGCGCGATTCAGTTAAATACATGACCCACAGTACCGTGCGAGGCAACCTAGCTGGTCTGCTTCCATAATGTAAACATCTACACACATCTGCAAGCCAAATATCTCCTTTTTTGCCATATAATGGAACAATGTCAGATGGTTCTGTCTGGCTCTCAATGTACTCATCTGAAAATCTAAAAAATGGCTTCCATGGCCCATAGTCCTCCATTATTTCGGAACTCTTTTTCGTACTAATAAGGCGAAGCGAGGGAACTTCTGGATCTGTGTCGCTTAAAACAAAAAAGAGTTTAACTGATTTAACATCATCTTTATCATAATGATAATATTGGCTTCCACCTTTCATGCTGGTATTAGGTGAATGTAGTAATCTAATGTCATTAATTTTAGGAATCTCGCCTAAATAGTCAGAAACAATAGAAACAATTTCCTTATTTAATGCTAGTTTTATAAAAGGAACATGCTTATAGTATGGCTCCAAATCTAAGGTAACCATATACGGCTTGCCGCTTACCCTGTTGTTGCTCCTTTTAATAACATCCTCTGGCGTTTCTATGGGATTCTTACCATGCGCTGCAACATATGCATCAATATAATGCTTATTATCTGATATTATGCGCTCTGTTTTATGAATAATGGGATCTAGATCGATATTGGAATCTCTTTTATCTAGCGCTAAAAATCCTGTATCCCACTCTAAAGTGGGCAAAGCATTGTTCTTAACCGAGATGTATTTTGGTCTTCTTTTTGTTAGGTTATGCAAAATCTGCCTTCCGCGGATTGTGCTTAACCACATATTTCTATGACGCAGGTGTTTTGAGCGTTTTTTCTTGTCAAATAAAATATGAAATTTTCTAAAAAAATTTTTC
This sequence comes from uncultured Gammaproteobacteria bacterium, assembly GCA_964407875.1. Classification (GTDB taxonomy): domain Bacteria; phylum Patescibacteriota; class Patescibacteriia; order UBA2169; family UBA2169; genus CAYOXH01. Next base: position 823 of record CAYOXH010000134.1, on the reverse strand, counting down.
ATAGAATTTTTTTAATATTAATCTTTTTACTTCTTAATAATAGCTAAAAAAAATATACAAAAGGTAGGATCATGTGTTGGTATGTCAAATACTACATGCAAAGGCCACGAAAGTAAAGCAATAACATCAGGAAGCACGCCAAATAAAAAAGCAGCTAAAAAAAAGCTGTTTACTGTTTTTACCAAACGCAATTCCTCCCCATAAGCCATGTGATATTACATCCATAGAGTAGTCGCGAATAACGCGATTACTCCCTCCACTTAATAGAGCATCCCATGCTTGGCGGCTGCTCTGGCGGTGGTTCATCGTCTTGAGCCAGCCCATTGAGCGCATCTTTTAGATTTTCTTCTTTAACTTGGTCTGGATTCTGCCAATTGTCATTTATACGGCCATGATAATATAGTTTTGGAATATTACTCTCTATTTTAAAAAGGTACAAATCTGGAGTACATTGAGCCTTATACTCTTTTGCAACTTCTTGCGTCTCATCTCTAATATAAGGGAATGAAACACGCAACTCATCAACTAGTGACTTCATGTTTTCAAAAGAATCATCTGTATAATTTTCTGCATCATTTGGATTGATTGCGCAAAACACAATATCATCTTTGAAATTATTATACAAGTCAATCGTAAGCGGCCATGCAGCTTGTGCATAGGGACAATGGTTGCATGTAAAAATTATAAGCAAGCCTTTTTTTGAAACAAAATCAGACAAAGAATACTCTTTGTCATCTGTTCCTTTTAGTTTAAAATCCGGGGCAAGCCAACCCATTGGTAATTGTTCTGAATAAAGTAATGACATATTTTATTTTGTGGCTCG
>CAYOXH010000133.1:0-1879 GCA_964407875.1 uncultured Gammaproteobacteria bacterium | reverse complement strand
ATCCTGAAAGTCTCCTGTCGATATACCCTTCAGATAGAGCCAAGGTAATAGTTCTTCTATTGATTTGGCCCTTTTCAAATAAGGTGGTACAAGCTTGCTGTTAAATCGTATGCCTTGTTCGCTCCGATCCCTGACCTTCGGGATCTTTACACTAATATCTCCCAGTCCAGTCTGTATCGTTCGCTCTGGCAAATAGCCATTCCTAACTACTGCTTTTTGACCCGACTCTGTTCGCATTGATTGGTAGTCAGTCAGTAATGCTTCAACTTCAGCCTCTACCGCCTGAGCCAACAACTTCTGGGCTCCTGTCTTTAATATTTCAGAAAGTACATCTTGCGCTGGTGTATGAAGCGCTACGACATTATCATCTTTCATGTGGTGTATTCCTCGTTGGTTTGTGATCTGCCAGGATCTTTCCAACAGGATACGCCGCTCTTTTAAGTTCTCATACACCAGAAATGACTATACCTCGGTCAATACCAAGCCCATCAAGGTAGTCTTTTGTTTCTTGGGTTAGTGGGTTATCGTGGAGCCATAACGCCTCCAAGGCCGTGTTGTTGCTTAAGGGCGCCTCTAATAATTCCATTATGAAGCTACACTTCCAGGAAATCTCTTTTCACCGCACCCTTTATTGCAAATGAATATCATTACGCAAAAATATTAGCCTTTTGCCAATGTTTTTTTGCACTATTGCGCTCTTTAGCGGGTAAATTTCACCCGTCTCTTAACTTGCGGGCGCACTGATCCTGTTTAATGTCACAAAGCGCCTCATGTTATAGACCACATTCATCATTCCTACTTTCACTTTTGTTCGGGCTAATCCAATGACTCGAGTGTATAGGTCTCCTTGCTCATTTTTTATCGAACCAAAAACATGCTCTACTCTGGCACGAACTTTGGACTTTCTGGTATTGGCCTTGTTTTCACGATCTGTTAGAGGCTTATTTTTGTTGCCTTTCTTGTGCACGTGACTGCGGTAACCCATCGATTCAAGCATCAGTTCATGTTCTTCGCTGCGATATGCGCTGTCAGCCCAAACATCCCCCGAGGTATTATCTGCTAGTACCTCAATAAAAACCTGTGAGTCATGAACTTCAGCGGAAGTTACTTCGTAATTACGAATGAGCTTGTGGGCATTATCAACGCTGACATGGTTTTTGTAGCCAAAGTGCGTTTCATTATTTTTCTTTGTCCAGCGTGCATCCGTGTCTTTCTGGCTTTTTACATTTTGGTTTTCTTTAAAACGCGACGGTATCAGACCTTCTTTAATTTGCTTGTTTTCGTCACGACTATTTCTTTGTCTTGGAGCTTCGACAAAGCTGGCATCCACTATTTGCCCTTTTTTGGCTTTATAGCCCTGCTCATCAAGCTGATAATCGAAATCAAGAAATAACTCGCCAATTTGATTGTGTGAGACAAGTTGCTCACTGAATATCCATACTGTCTTGGCATCCGGTATATTTCCTTCAGGTGAGCGCTCCAGAAAGCGACAAAAAGAATAACGATCTCGTATTTGGTATTCCACTTCATCGTCAGACAAATTGTATAAATGTTGCAGTACCAGCACTTTAAACATCAGCACAACATCATAAGGCTTGCGGCCTGCTTTGCTTTTGCGGTTTTTTTTACGAATTTTGCTTAGTGTTCCTCGAAAATTTTCCCAGTCAATTAGCTTATTAAGACCAACTAGGGGATCACGCTCGTTCAATTTATTGAAACGATCATCTAAATCAAAAAAACTGGCTTGAGGCATAATGGTTTTGGATCACTAATTACTATTTGATAGCTCTGATTATACCATGGAGGCAATTTTTAGAGATACCCTATAGTCGATAACATCCTGTCTCGCGCTTCCCCTGTCTGCATAATTACGGTGATA
>CAYOXH010000132.1:0-1908 GCA_964407875.1 uncultured Gammaproteobacteria bacterium | reverse complement strand
ATTTACGTTAACAAGGTATTACCTTTATCAAAGAATGCAACTTTTGAAGAGTTGATGGAGATTTCTAACAAAGTTCCAAGCACTGCTGTTGATCGCCCAAAATTAGACAAAGCCATTAAGGCTCATCCTTCTTATAAGAAAGTTGTAGCCGATTTAAACACTGGGGAGCTTGGAAGAAATTTCACGTTTTTAAAAAACCCCAATGCACCGATATCTTATGTTAAAAAAGCATATACACAAGTTTCTCAAAGAGAAGCCGTTTTTAAAAAATATGTTGATGCAGCTTTAAAAAGAGCAGGCAATGACCCAATAAAACTTCTTCAAGAACTTGACGAGGCACCGAAGAAAGGAGGCAAACTACCTATTGAAAATAAAATAAGGTCCCTTCCTGAATACAAAGAATTTCTGGAGTATGATAAAAAGGGTTTTGCTAGAAAGGGAGGCCATGGGGGTTTTGGTAAATCTAAAGCCCCAAGTAGAGAAATGTTAAGATTTAGAACATTTTATGAATTTTCAAAAAAACTTCCAGAAGGGGCTAAATTTTCCGACTATATTGTTTTACCGGAACTACTTAAAAAATTAGGGAAGGACAGAATTCCTACACCAAAGAGATTAGCAACAGATGCCGGTAGATATAAGTTTTTTGATTTTAATCAAATTGTAAAATTTTTAGGTCAACCAATTGTCGCCTCAGACGGCAGAGAATTTTTTCCACGACCAACAGATATACAGGTGTCTGAATTAAGGAGATTCTTTAAAGATGGTACGTATTTGTTTGGTAAAGACACAGAGTCTATTGTTAGGGCACTGCATGATAATCCTGAATTGCAAAAATTATTAGCAGCTAAAAAATTTCCTAAATTACATGAATTTAAACCGGAACTTGAAAAATTTTTAAAAAAATCTGTGACAGATTCACAAGCTGCGCATGGAACCAGAATATATTCCGACTGGACTAAAGGTGCGTTGTACAAAAATTTGGGTCTTGATTTTAAGCCTTCTGCATCAGAAGTAAAATTAGGAACCAGAATATATACAGCGCTCGAAGGATTTCAAAGATATAATCCATGGTCTAGAGGTGAGTATGACCATGCGATGCGGGAAATTAAAAGAAACATGCCTAAAGAGGCAGGGAGTCTTAGTTCTTTTAAAAATCAAATGTCAAACTATTTACCCAAAGGATTTTTAGACAAGAAAAATTTAAATATAAATGAAATATTTAGTATTAAGCAGACGGCAAAAAATAAAGCTTTTCCTTATGCATATTTTGTCGACGTGATTGATGCCGACATCAATCAAAAAAATTTATCAGCCTTTCAAGGTAAGTTATCCGCCGCTGTTGCGGACACTAGGAATCTGATTAGTAGATTAAGAGCCGGAGATCCTACGGTATCTTATGCTGATATTACAGATCGGATAGAAAAGTTTCAAGGCGAAAGAGCTACCTATGCCGCAACAATTAAAAGAAACTTTCCTGGTAAAAACGTTAATATAGCAGACATTGTTCTAGGAAGTGAAAAAGAAATTTTAAAACGTGATTTTGACATTGCCGACAGAGTCTATAGTGCAAAACATTTAAATAAATGGAAGAGGGAAGGAATAGATATTGCAAAACATGCCAAGACAGAAGGATATGCTATGACAGGAGCCAGTAAACACACTTCATTTTTATTTAGAGATTTAGTGAACGTTTCTAAAGAATTGTGGAAAAAAGGTTCATCGGCCCAGCAGTATGAAGTTGCTTTTAAATTAAAATGCGTTGGTTATAATGCTAGTGGTGGAAGAATTGGTTTTGCTTTAGGAACTGGAGCTATCAATTGTGTTAATACAAAGATAGCAAACCAGCCCGTAGAATCAACTAGAGCTTTGTCTACTCTTGATGAAGGAGCAACAGGCGTTCTTGGAAAA
>CAYOXH010000131.1:0-1962 GCA_964407875.1 uncultured Gammaproteobacteria bacterium | reverse complement strand
TGCACTTAAGAGTTGAATTCAGGTTATGCCTTATGAAAAATTGAAATGAAAAGAAAACACAAATTACTTCTTCATATTGACAGCATTGTGAATTTATTGCTTGGCTTCATATTGCTTTTTTTCCAGAAGGCATCATTGCTTTTTTTGGTTTGCCACAGACAAGCACAAATATTTATCCAAGCATTTTAGGGGCCGTTATTTTTAGTCTCGGATTAGCGCTTTATATAGAGTATGCTGGCCACGAAAAACAAAATCGTGGCATGGGTCTTGGTGGAGCAATCGTTATTAATATTGTTTGATCATTGGTATTAATTTTTTAGTTAATATTTGGTTCAATGACCATTTCATTGAAAGTCGAAATTACACTTTGGATAGTCGGTGTAGTGGTTTTATTTTTTGGTATAGTAGAAATCGTAACAAAATCATGGGCCTATGAAAAATATAGGTCATAACAAGGCTATTCCAGCCGTCGCAAAAAGCAATGTGGCTGAATAGCGACGTTAGCCGGGGCATTCTTTTAGTTCCAAGTTTGGCATAAGCTTCGAAATGTTTAATCCAAAGCAAGAGCTTCCTTATGATCTCAGCGGACATGTGGCACTGATTACAGGTGCAAATCATGGAATTGGTGCAGCTACAGCAGTGGCTTTAGCAAATTGCGGTGCCTCTGTCCTACTCTCATATCTGCGATTATCTGATGCAGACGATTATCCAGACCCATACCGAACGAATCGAGCGAAAGATGCAAACGAAGTATTATCGAGTATTCGTTCTTATGGTGCAAAAGCTGCCAAGATGGAAGCAGATTTACGCGATGCTACAGCGGCTCCGAAGCTCTTCGATTTTGCAGAATCAGAGTTTGGACCTGTTGACATCCTAATTAATAATGCCACAGGCTGGGTAGGCGACACTTTTCAAAAAGGCGGAGAACATGTGACAGGTGCAGCATTGGAACGGGTTACCGCAAGCACACACGACCAAGTCTTCAGCGTTGACGCTCGCGGAGGCGCTCTCCTAATATCTGAATTCACTCGCAGACACATATCCAGGCAGGCAAAGTGGGGGCGTATTATTGGTCTGACATCTGGAGGGCCTTTAGGTTTTCCTTCGGAAGTTTCTTACGGAGCAGCAAAGGCTGCTTTAGAAAATTACACAATGTCTGCGGCCTTTGAGCTTTCAGATTTTGGCATCACCGCAAATATTGTTTATCCTCCCGTCACCGATACCGGCTGGGTAACCGAAGATGTGCGAGAGCACATGGCTGAAAGATCAGACCTATTGCACATCGCCAAACCTGAGGAAATTGCAAGTATGATTGCGTTTTTGTGTTCTGATTATGCTTGGCTGATTACTGCCAACAAGATTCATCTAAGGTAGAAGGCTTATGCCCCGCCTAACAACTCGCTGGAGGCGACCAGTGATGCGCCGCGATTAGCATGCGATGGAACAATTTTACTATCTTGGAGAGCGAGAGTAGGGGAGATCCCAGGCGCCTCAGCACGAGGCCGTTATCAAAACACGGCCATTTAACACACAAGCATCAAACTTTTAAGCGAGTTAAGTATTTAGTTGATGCTAAAAAACTAAATGTTTGTCTCAAAAAGAGATTAGTAAGCATAAGATGCTGGGAAATACGAAAATTGAGATTTTTTAAAAATAGTACAAAAAAGGATCCAATCTAAGTCGGATCCATTGACGGAAGTTACAAGCAGCAGCGATGACCTGCCACCTTAAAATTGGTCCATAAGTTAGTATTTTTAAAATTTATTGTCAAAGGAGGTCACATGGCCAAAAAGAGATTCAGTCCAGAACAGATCATTCAAAGTCTTCGAGAAGTAGAAATACATACATCTTAGGGAAAAACCATGACATAATGCGTCGGTCATAATGGAGTAACCGAACAAACTTATTATCGTTGGAGAAAAGAATTTAATGGATTCAGACCGCATTCTTGTCTGAATTATC
>CAYOXH010000130.1:0-1997 GCA_964407875.1 uncultured Gammaproteobacteria bacterium | reverse complement strand
CTGGGGGATTGGTTGGAAAAGATATTAATATTGTATCTGGAATTTCCGCGCGGATTTTAGAGCATAACCTTCCGGTTGCAGTACGCAATAAGTGGACTCCAATTGATATTACCATGAAAATAAAAAATACAAGCACAGAACAAATTTGGGTAGCGCGCCGCGCCGCAGTTATGCTCCAAGATGAGAATGGAGAGGATAGCCCATTTTATGACCCAAGAGATTGGATAGATAAGCAGACGGTCGGCGTCCCATTAAATAAATCTAAAATATCGCCGGGAGAGTTGGGTGTTGTTAGGTTTACTCTTGATCCCCGCGGTGTTGAAGCAGTCACTTATAAGCTTATATTCTCAATAGAGCTCCGCGACCTGGAGGAGCAAGTATATTTGAATGGCCGCAGTGTTTGGGAGCGGTATATCAGAGTAGATAATTAGTATGTTAAAGCAAGTATTTACATCCAAACCAATGATTGTAATTGAGATTGTTGCTCTTGCGCTTTTTGGTTTTAATCTTGGAAAGCAAGTTATGCAAAAACGCGCAGTAGATGCAGAAGTCGAACGTTTAGAGATTGAGATCGGCAAACTTGAATACAAACAAGATGATCTTGGGAATTTATTAAAGTATGTTCAAACAGATGAATTTGTAGAACAAGAAGCGCGCAATAAATTAAATCTTGTAAAAGAGGGTGAAAATTTGGTAGTTATTCCAGAAGTAGACGCAGAGCCAGACGCTTTATTAGCAGAAGAGATCTTAGATGATGACAGCCAAAATATTAAGGGGTTTGTCTTGGGTGACTCTAAAATAAAACTTTGGTGGAAGTATTTTTTTGATAATGACACTCTATGGCTAGATTAAAGAGCTATTCGAATAATTATTTTGTCATCCCGAGCGGAGCCGATGTACTCATCGGCGTAGTCGAGGGATCTCGTGACCACGCTTGAGCGTCTTCGACGAGATTCCTCCACTCCACTCCCCGTCGAGTACGTCGGGTCGTTTCGGTCGGAATGACAATCTTATGCGTCTAAAAAATAAGCACATAAAATATTCGGCAATAGGCCTGATATCGATAATAGGGATTATTATCCTTTTTGGTTTAGGTATATATTATTACCAGTGGAGATCAGGGTTTGTTGCTGCATTATCCAGAATAATTCCATACCCCGCAATAATTATTGACTGGGAATTTGTGCCTTATTACACATATGCGGATGATCTTAATACATTATTGCAGTATTGGGATTTTCAGCGGGATAATTCAAATGTATTTTTAGGAATACCAAGCAATAAAGAAATTAGAGAACGCTTGGTTGATAAATTTATTCAAGAAAAGATTGTACAAATATGGGCTCGGAAAAATAATATGGCTGTTACTAAAGAAGAAGTTGCGCTTGAATGGGAGCGTTTAAATAGCCAAACCAGCGGCCCAGAAGAAATTGACCAGTTTTTAGATGAGGCCTATGGGTGGAGTGATGAGCAATTTAAAAAAAGGGTGTTAATCCCATTCTTACTTCAGCAAAAAGTACAATCTGTCTTGAGCAAAGAACATGAGGCAGATGATGAGGGCCTTAAAGAGCGCGCAGAGCAAGTATATTTTATGACGCAAATACAAGGAGCTGATTTTGGTTCGCTCGCAAAGGAGTATAGTGAGGATGGAAACTCTGCACGTAATGGGGGTGATTTAGGATATTTTGAGCGTGGTACGTTTGATCCAGCCCTGGAATCAGTTATATTTTCGATGGATATTGGCCAAATTAGCGAGCCAGTAAAATCTTCGTTTGGTTATCATGTTATTAAACTAGAGGATCTGCTGTATAACGAAGAAGCAGTTGCAACACAGGCAAATATTGGGCATATTTTGATTAGAACATTTAATTTTGAGGAATGGATTAGCGCTCAAAAACAAGATATAGCTATATATCGATTAGTTTTGTAAATATAAAAAGGTAGGTTAACCCCTGGAGCGGAATACGAGAATCGAACTCGCGTCTCTAGCTTGGGAA
>CAYOXH010000129.1:0-2051 GCA_964407875.1 uncultured Gammaproteobacteria bacterium | reverse complement strand
AAAGTTCGTGAAGAAAGCCAGTCAATTCATCGTAATCAGTTAGCTTCTCCATTCGGTCTTTGACTAGTTTGATTACTGCAATGTCATTGCGAGGGAGTGTACTCGCGACCGCGGCAATCTTATCGTTGTCTTGTGCTTCGATTACGTGTTCTCCTCGACGATCAGATTGCTTCGCTCCGTCGCCTTCGGCAGTAGCCTCATGCGACGGAGCCTGTCCCGAGTATTCCCGAGGGGCTCGCAATGGCAAGATAGCGGAAACTAATTCCTTCTCAGACATTTTTTGGATATACTGCTTGTTCATCCAGTTTAGTTTTATGTTATCAAAAATTGGATTATTTTTATTAATTTTAGCTAAATCAAATTCCTTTATCAATTCCTCGCGCGACATAACTTCTTTTTCTGTTTTTGGATTCCAGCCAAGCAAGGCAAGATAGTTAACTAGCGCATCAGAGACATATCCTTGATCACGAAACTCTAAAGCAGAAACCGCGCCATGGCGTTTTGAAAGTTTTGATTTATCCGGGCCAAGAATAATTGGCAAGTGAACCCATGCGGGCATCACCCAGCCAAAAAATTGATATAGCAATACATGTTTCGGAGTGGATGCAAGCCATTCATCAGCGCGTATCACGTGCGATATTTCCATTAAATGGTCATCTACAACAGATGCAAGGTGGTAGGTTGGAAATCCGTCGGATTTCAAAAGCACTTGATCGTTTATAGTACTATTTTGCACCGTGACATTGCCTTTAACAGCATCCTCAAAAGACGTCTCACCCTGCTCTGAAATATTCATTCGAATCACATGCGAATCCCCTTCTTTAAGTTTTGCGGAAACATCATTTTTTTGCAGTGTCTTGCATAATCCGTCATATCTAGGTGGCTGGCTTTTTGATTTCTGCAGTTCTTTTAAAACAGCCAACCTGCCATGCGAACAAAAGCAAGGATACGCTTTTCCTGCGTCAACTAGCATTTGCGCATGCTCCTTGTAAATCTCTAAACGTTTCGACTGAAAGTAAGGACCTTTCTCCCCTTTCTCCTCTGTGGCACTTATAATTCCTTCGTCTCTGTCTATTCCTAACCAATCCAAAGACGATAAAATAGATTCAACACTCCCTTCTTGAGCCCGTGTCTGGTCTGTGTCTTCTATTCTCAGAACAAAAGTCCCGTTATTGTGACGCGCAAAAAGCCACGCAAAAAGCGCTGTACGAATATTTCCAACATGAGGCGCGCCTGTTGGTGAAGGCGCGAACCTTGTTCTAATTTGTTTTGTTTTTTTTCCCATAATCTATAATCGTCATCCTGAGCGAAGTGAGTTGCTGTACTCAGCAACGAACGAAGTCGAAGGATCTCGTGAATATTTATTGCAGTAAATTCCGACGAGATCCTTCGGCTCCACTCCCCAATGAATACATTGGGTCGTTCCGCTCAGGATGACGTGGTTTTATATCCCTCTACGGCCATAGCGGCCATTTTCTTCCTTTTTTCATGAACATTATCAATCACATCATCAATATAAACCCACATATGATGTGAAATCTCTTCTGGATCTAGATGCACGTCTTCATTAGTTCCATTATGCTTAATAAAAAATATTGTTTGTGATTGTCCTTTGTATCCGCCATTTAGCTTGTGCCAGCTAGACCAATCATATGTATGTGAATCAGGATGAATGCTAATAATTTCATAATCCTTTATGCCTGTCTCCTCTCTTACTTCGCGCGCTACTGCTTGTTCTTCTGTTTCTCCTGGCTCAATGCCGCCTTGTGGGAACTGCCAATGCACGTCTTTTTCATTTGCCCGCTGGATTAGCAGAACTTCATCTTTATTGTTTATTATAAACGCTGCTGTATTTTTGCGGTACTTAAATATCATTCTATACTTCCATTTTATTGTTGTCCATAAAAATACTGCCACAGCATTCCAGATTCTTTTGATTCGCTTTGGCTCTAAAATTAAACGCCACAACCATTCTAACCCAATGCGCCTGACAAACTGTGGAGCTCTTTTGCTTGCTCCTGCTAGATAATCTAGAGTTCCGCCAACAGTCA
>CAYOXH010000128.1:0-2063 GCA_964407875.1 uncultured Gammaproteobacteria bacterium | reverse complement strand
ACCTTCGAATTCTTTAAATGGTCCATCAGTAATCTTAACTGGAGTATCTGGAGAAAGATCAACTTTAAACTTGGGCTCTTGCACTCCCATTCTTTTTTGCAGTACTGCAACCTCTTCTTCTGAAACAGGTGTTGGCGTGTTGCCGGTTCCAATAAATCCAGTTACATTTGGAGTGTTGCGGACAACATACCATGAATCATCTGTTACTACCATTTCTACCATTACATAACCTGGATATACTTTTTCGGTCACTTGTGTTCTTTTGCCGTTTTTAATCTTAATCTTGGTCTCTGTTGGCACAAGCACATTAAAAATCTTATCATCCATATCAAGTGATTCTATGCGCTGTTTAAGGTTGCGGCACACGTTTTCCTCGTATCCAGAATAAGTGTGAATCACATACCAGCGCTTGCCTAGGTTACTTGTCTGCTTGGGCATATCTTAAAATACTAGTAATACGTACTCTAATAACTTATTAAATCCATAATCCAAGCCACCCAAAAATGCGGCAATAACAATACTAACTATTACCACTAATATAGTAGAATTGATTGTTTGCTGTTTTGTTGGCCAAGTAACCTTTCGTAATTCCTCGCGAGAATCACGGATATATTGGATAATCGCTTTCATACTATCTAAAAAAGCCCTTTTCGGGCACTTGTTTATATCTATATATACTATACACAATTTTCAGGAAAATGCAAGTTGACAACTTGCTTTATATATTGTCTTTAACCGCAGATTACATTAATTAAGCAGATTTAGACAATTATACATCCAAATTCTTAACTTCCTTAGCCCTTGTCTGGATAAACTTTTTGCGCGGCGCAACCTCGCTGCCCATAAGAACGTCGAATACTTCATTCGCTTTTTCCGCGTCCTCGACTGTAACCTTCTTCATAAGACGCTGTTCTGGGTCCATAGTAGTATTCCAAAGCTGGTCTGGATTCATCTCACCAAGACCCTTGTACCTCTGTATATTTATACGACCAGACGCCTCTGTAGTAACCTCTTCTCCCTCTTTCTTTTCTTCTCCTTCTTCATCTTGAACCTTGACACTTGAACCTTGTACTTTTTCAAACGACTTCATAGCTTTCTCCAACTCTGCCTCTGTATAAGCATACATAGATTGTTTTCCTTTTTGCACCTGATACAAAGGCGGCTGCGCAATATATAGATGGCCTTTGTGGATAATATCTGGGAAATAACGGAAAAATAATGTCAAAAGCAAAGTTCTAATATGCGAGCCATCAACATCAGCATCAGTCATAATAATGATTCTGTGATACCTTAAATCATCAATTTTAAACATCTCGCCAATATTCGTGCCCATTGCTATAACTAATGATTTAATCTCGTTATTTGCAAGCATTTTGTCTATTCGGGCGCGTTCGACGTTAAGTATTTTACCCCGCAAAGGCAATATCGCCTGAAACCTGCGGTCACGACCTTGTTTTGCACTGCCTCCGGCCGAATCGCCTTCCACCAGATATAATTCACACTCTTCTGGGTCGCGCGAAGAGCAATCAGCTAATTTTCCTGGCAAAGCAAATCCCTCAAGCGCTCCTTTGCGAAGAACTGTCTCACGAGCGGCACGGGCAGCTTTACGTGCTTGAGACGCTAACAGGGCTTTACCGATTATTGCCTCTGCCTCACGAGGATGCTCTTCTAGCCAAATAGCCAATGCATCGCTAAAAACAGTATCAACAGCAGGTTTAACCTCCTCATTGCCTAATTTTGCCTTTGTCTGGCCTTCAAACTGCGGTTCCTTGACCTTAACGCTCACAATAGCAGTCATACCCTCACGGGTGTCTTCACCTTGCAAATTCTCGTCTTTTTCCTTAATAAGGCCTTTGTTGCGCGCATAGGAATTCAAAGTGCGCGTTAAGGCAGTGCGGAATCCAACTAAGTGTGAACCGCCTTCTAATGTGTGAATATTATTCGCAAAACTAAAAAGCGTTTCTTTGTAATCATCCACATATTGCAATGCAACCTCAACCATAATTTCATCTTGTTCTTTTTCAATATAAAACACATGCTCATGCTTTGGATCGTGATTGCGG
>CAYOXH010000127.1:0-2074 GCA_964407875.1 uncultured Gammaproteobacteria bacterium | reverse complement strand
GGATATATTGCTAAGTCTAATCAAGAGAGTGTTCGGCTTCGGGGGTGAATTTAGGTCTTTAGGTGATATATAAATTTACGATAATATAGGGTATTTGTCAACGTAAATTTTGAGCTGTGGAAAAGGTTTTTGACTATTTATTGTATTCCATATAGTATTACTCGTAATATGAAAGCACGAGTATACCTCGCAATCAATCTTATTAATAATAAGAATCTGACGATTCCGAGGTTTTAGTCTTTTCATATAAGTATTCTCACACTCACGACCTCGGGCAAACCGAGGTTTTTCGATCATTTTTTTCAAGGAGGCAGAGATGGATACGACTCATACTGGCCAGTCTTCCGAACAAACTCCCCTTCGTCGGATAGTTCGCGATCCAGATCATGGGGATACCAGAGGAGAGGTCAAAGATCCCAAGAAGCTTGGATTTAATTCTTGGGAGTACTATGAGGACTGGAAATGGCATACTCGCAATAATCTGGATTGATCAACTTTCCAGGTTCGGTGCGTGCCATGTTCAAAAGGGGAGCAACAGCGATTGTTCCCCCTTTTTTTTGTTACATTTAGTAATATATTATATAATAGTAATATGAATAGATTAATACTTTATAATATAGAATATTGCGAAGGTATGAGAGGCAAATGATTTAGTTACTTTAAGTTCTGGAGAGTTTTTTCTGCGTCAAAAAAGCTTGATTCTAAAATAATAAAAGCTTTAAATTCATTAAAGCCGGATATTGTTGCATTAGTTGAGATAGATCGCGGCTCAATAAGGGCAGATAAAGATGAGGTTGTTTTTTTTAAGAAGGGGTTAGGCATGAAGAGCTTCGCATCAAAAGTTAAATACCTGTTTAAGGGGTTGCGATATGTGCCAATTTTAAACAAGCAAGCTAATGCTATTATCTCAAAATATGAGCTTGAAGATATTAAATACCATAAGATGCGCGCAGGAATTAAACGAATAATTATACAAGCATCAGTAGAACTTGATAAAAAAACTACATTGTTATTGGCGTATTTGCCTATTACTAAAAAAGCCAGGAAAAAACAAATTATTGAACTAGTATCAATAATAAACAAAATAAAAGGGCCTGTAATTTTAGCGTGAGATTTTAACACTTTTAGTAGCGAGGATGAAATTAAAAGATTACTTGCTAATACTCATCTTTTCCACAGAAGCGATATGTCTACTTGCCCAACATATCATCCAAAATATTGCCTTGATTATGTGTTAACATCCAAAGAAATTAAAGTTAAGAATTACGAAGTTTTAAAGTTCCAGTTTTCTGATCATTTGCCTGTATTAGTGGATTTTGAAGTTAAATAGTATAGGAGGGGATTTCAAGAATTGGTTATTGGTTAAGATGAAGGAATAGTAGTATAATAACAACACCATGGATTTATTTATTAGGCAGCTCAAATCACTCCATATAGGAGGGAACACAGGATATGACTATGCCATTGCATTGGTTGTATTTTTTGGATTGCTGATAATCCTTAAATTGTTCCAATCAGTTATTGTTTCGCGCCTTAAAAAACTTGCCAAGAAAAGCAAGACAAAATTAGATGATATATTAATTGAAATTTTCCAAAATATTAAGCCGCCATTTTATTTACTCATAGCTTTGTATTTTGCCATTCAACCGCTAACTTTGCCGGAACTCGCGCAAAAAGTTGTTGCAGTATTTTTTGTCATAGCAATTACCTATGAAGTTATCCAAGCAGCGGAAAAGCTTTTGGAATATGCGCTTGGTGTGTACGCGCGCAAGACAAAGGAAGAGAGCGAGGCAGATGAGCACAGCGAGGCAATGGTTCGCAATCTTAGGATTGTTATTAAAGTCATACTTTGGATTATTGGGATTATGCTTGTCCTTTCAAATCTCGATATTAATATTTCGTCATTAGTCGCATCCCTCGGAATCGGTGGCATTGCGGTTGCGCTTGCGTTGCAAAATGTATTAGGGGATATGTTTAGCTCGTTTTCGATTTACGCTGATAAGCCATTCCGTGTAGGAGATTTTATTGTGATTGGCAAAGATCAGGGAACTGTTGAAAAAATAGGCATGAAAAC
>CAYOXH010000126.1:0-2079 GCA_964407875.1 uncultured Gammaproteobacteria bacterium | reverse complement strand
ATGGGAATATACCGACCCCACAAAGTTCAGATTTTTTTCGGCCTTATGTTCAAGTGCCAAAAGACTTCCGAATGGTAATACTCTCATATGTGAGTCCTTAAAAGGAAGAATTTTTGAAGTGACACCTGATAAAGAAATAGTATGGGATTTCATTAATCCTTTTTACGAATTCCATGATGTACTTGGCTGGACTAATCATATCTTCCATGCATATCGTTATGGTTATGATTTTCCAGGGCTCAACGGGAGAGCATTAGATAATAGTCACTTCGAATATACTGTACAAGAAAAAGGCAAATATAGACAAGCTGTATCACCCAAAAAAGGGGCAGCAGATCGCCGCCTTAAATTACTAGGCTATTAAAAAGGCCATGTAAAAAGTAATAGCAGTAACCAGTAATTTCATAGCCAAAGGATTAACCTAGATGAAGAACATTACTTTGCTGACTATTGGTGCACTTATGAAGACTAGAGTATGGTAAGGGAGAACAAAATGAATAATTTAGTACCTCCGCACGGAGGGAAGTTATTACCTCGGGTTGTTGCCGGCGCTGGACGAGACGAAGACTTAAGTGAGGCTAGGACCTTACCTCATATCAGGCTGACCTCCAAAGAGGTTTCTGACCTAATTATGCTGGCCATGGGAGCATTCAGTCCTCTGGAAGGTTTTATGGGCAAAGAAGACTATGAAAGCGTGGTCGCCGATATGCGTCTGAAAAACGGCCTGCTCTGGCCTATTCCTATCACCCTCTCCGTCTCAAGAGAAGAAGCGGATAAGATTAAAGAAAATCAAAGGATTGCCTTACTCGATTCCAACAAAAACGAGATTATGGCCAGTATACTCGTTACCGAGAAGTACTCTTATGATAAAAATGTAGAGGCCGTTCAAGTCTTCAGAACGGATGATGTTAAACACCCTGGGGTCAGAGGTATCCGTGAGCAAGGTGAGGTTTATCTTGGAGGTCCGATAAAGGTTTTCAGCGAAGGTGATTATCCCGGGAGATTTCCTGAGTTTGCGCGACCTGTAGAAACAAGAGCCATGTTTGCCAAGAGAAATTGGGGAACCATCGCTGCCTTTCAAACCCGTAATCCTCTGCACCGTTCTCACGAGTACTTAACAAAGATTGCTTTAGAGCTGTGTGACGGCCTTTTTATTCATCCGATCGTAGGCAGGCTCAAATCTGATGACATTCCTGCCGCAGTAAGAATGGAATGCTATAAAGTACTTTTAGATAACTATTATCCTAAGAACAGGGTGATTTTGAAAGTATATCCCATGGAAATGAGATACGGCGGCCCACGGGAAGCGCTACTGCATGCTATCATTCGTCAGAACTTTGGCTGCAGCCACCTAATCATCGGACGAGACCATGCCGGTGTCGGCAACTACTATGGCCCTTTGGATGCCCAGAGGATTTTTAATGAGTTGAATCCCGGGGATTTGCGGATACAACCTTTAAAATTAGACCCTACTTTCTGGTGTCAAAAATGCGATTCAATGGCTTCTGCCAAAACATGTCCCCACACTGATGAAAACCATCTGTTGATTAGCGGCACAAAACTTCGTGAGATGCTCACCAAGGGAGAAAGACCGCCAGAAGAGTTCAGCAGAAAAGAAGTACTAGACATCTTGGCCCAGTACTACCAAAGTAAAGCGGGGAGCACGAGGTGAATAAGGTAATTCTGTCAGCAATATTTAGACGAAGGAAGGATGTGTCGGACTCTTGTGGCAGTAATCCATAAAGAAACAAGTCCTTGACTTATTAAAATAAGACGGCCAAGAGGAAAGTATGTACATCAGCAGAAGAACGGAGGAATCCGTAACTATCCATGACCCAGCAAAAGCTTATGGTGGGTACACACTATTTGCGCCACATGCCTCGACAGATGTGTGGTTAATTAATATGAAAGGTCAGATTTTAGACCGCTGGAAAATGCCAGCTCCCTTGGGAGGTCCCGTACGCTTTTTACCCAACGGCAATCAAATTCGTATTAACAAAACGTTTAAAGAGCCTACAGCATCCCTTGGCACCGTTGGAGGAAAGCTGGTTGAGTTAGATTGGGAGGGGTACGATGTGT
>CAYOXH010000125.1:0-2103 GCA_964407875.1 uncultured Gammaproteobacteria bacterium | reverse complement strand
ATATATGGAGTATTAGGCCCAAGTTCACAAGGAAACTTGCTGCTTTTACAAAACGTAACTGGCATCGACAAATTCAAGGTTGATTGGGCTGGTAACGTGACCGTGGCAGGATCTATTACATCTGGCGGAAAATTAGTGTGTCTTCAGAATGGTGTAGGATGCCCTGATGATACTGGTGGGCCTGGTGGTCCCACATACACAGCAGGCTTAAATATTGATTCTGGCCAGCTTTCTAGCAATGTAATTGCAGTTGCTACCGACCCTATTTTTACCGGTAGGATAACTCACGGAGCAGTTACTATGAATAGTTCAGTGTTTGATGTTGACAGTGAAAATTTTTACCTTAATGGAGATGGTAATGTGCAGATTAGGATAGATACGGACGGCAATACTACATTTCCAAACAGTTTCCAAGTAAATAATGGCCAAAATGAGGAAATATTAAAACTATTCGAAACTGGGACACTTTATTTATCAAAGCCAGATGCAAGCACAAGTGATGAGGCAGGAATTGTTTTTCAGCAGAAGTCAGACACACAAGCTTATATTTATAATGTACAAAAAGACACTCACGGCCTATTAGGAGATATACTTTTACAGCCATATGGTGCTTTTATGAAAAGTTATTCAGGAGTAAGAGCTAATGTTGGTATTGGACAAACAGGGGTCCCAGGCTCTCGTTTTAGCGTGTGGGGCAATGCTTCTGTTGGTGAAAGTTATTTTACTACTGCAGCTCCAGCAAACGGGTTGCTTATTCAAGGAGAAGTTGATATTGGAGATGGTACGAACAAGATACGCTTAATTCCAGAGCCAACTCGGTATTCAACTCCTGTGCTTACAATAAAAAATAATGCTGGCGGAGATATTGTCAGTTTTGGAGGTTCAGAAATATTTCCCTTTCCAGCTGATCCTGCTCCAGAGCGATCAACTGTGTTTCATGGAAGTGTTTATTTTAGCGATGGTGTTGGACAAACTATTGGTTATGCTAAGGATGAATTTGTATGGGGTACAAAATTTACCGGTTTAGATGATATTCAAGGTAAGCGTTTGTGTATTGATACTGATTGTAGGACTTCTTGGCCTAGCGAAGGAGCAGAATCAGATACTTTAGACACAGTAACAGGCCGCGGCGCTGTCACACTTAATTCAGTTAGAACAGGAAATCTTGGTATTGGAATTTCAACTCCCAGTAAGATGCTGCATCTTTACAAATCAAGCGGAGACAATGTTGAAATGCGCCTTCAAAGCGTTGCAGGAGCAAATGAGCATTGGGCAGTATATAACGACAGGACTACAAATGAGCTTCGATTTTGGCAGGATGCTGATAATGTAGTGTTTTCAAATACTGGCGACGTGACAATCGCAGGAAGCATAGATTCAACAGACGCAACCGCATTATATGTTAATGCTGACGCAGACGTGCAAATTAGAATTGATGCTGATGACGACGGCACAAATCAGTTCAAGATAAACAACGGAGATAATGAGACAGTTCTTTCTGTTGCTGAGAATGGAGATATTTCGCATGTTGGAAGTGATTTTATTATTGATCCAGAGCCGGGAACTAATTGGTGGTTAAAGAGCACGGCAGGCGTTATTATTCAACTTGATACTAATGACACTTCAAATACCGGGTTCGGCATACTAGATAATGCGCAGAATATTCTTTTTTCAGTTGCGGAAGTAGGCTCATCATCGCTCAATAGGGAATTAAATATGCGTAGTAATAGGATTAGTAGTGTTGCAACTCCTATAGCTATGGCCGATGCTGCAAATAAATCTTATGTAGATGCGGCAGTTGCAGACGCAGGAGGAGTCAGTTGGCAGGGTTATACTTCTGGTTCTTATAAAGGAAATTTTGGTCCGGTTGATGATGCGAATCAGTTATGCGATGCAGACTATTCAGGGTCGCATATATGCACATATGATGACATGATTAAAATTGGGTCAACATCCTTGGCATATGCGTATTGGGTTGTTGATGGGTCATATTATTCTAATGGCTATCAAGTTTCAAAGTCTGGATATTCTAGTGATAAATTCACAAATCCTTTATCACCAATGTGCAAAGGCTGGGACAATAATACAAGTAGCTATAAAGGC
>CAYOXH010000124.1:0-2132 GCA_964407875.1 uncultured Gammaproteobacteria bacterium | reverse complement strand
GAGGGTATGAATACATATGAATTAGATGATAGGTATATTATATTTTTGAGTTCAAACGAGGAATGGAAAGAGAATATGAATGAATACAACAAAGATGATCTTAAAAAGGTAAAATCAGATTTTGAATTTACTAGTTTAAATAATGAACTGTTCTTAACTTGCGATCAGATGAAAAAAATATTAAAAAAGAATGGTCTTGTGTAATATGCCTCATGCATACATTCCATATGCTCGACAGTCAATTGATAAAAAAGACATACAAGCCACAAGTTCTGTGCTTTCTTCTGATTGGCTTACGCAAGGGCCTACTGTTTTAAAATTCGAGCAGGCGATTGCAAAATACTGCAGATCTAAATATGCTGTTTCAACTTCCAGTGGAACTTCTGCATTGCATCTCGCATATCTTGCGAGTGGGATTAAAAAAGGAGATGAAGTAATTACAACTCCAAACACATTTGTTGCAACAACAAATATGCTTCTTGTTATTGGAGCAAAGCCAGTATTTTGTGATATACGTCTTGATACATATAATATTGACGAATCAAAAATAGAAAAGCTAATTACAAAAAAAACAGTAGCAATTTCTGTGGTTCATTTTGCAGGAAATCCAGCAGAAATGGATAAAATTATAAAAATTGCAAAAAAATACAAGCTCAAAGTTATTGAAGATGCATCTCATGCGCTTGGCGCTAGTTATCGTAAAAAAAGAATCGGAAGTCTTGAGAGCGAAGCAACTATTTTTAGTTTTCATCCAGTTAAATCTATAGCTACCGGAGAAGGTGGTATTATTGTTACTAATAATAAAAAGTATTACGAAAAAATGCTCCTTTTACGAAATCATGGAATATACAAAGATAAAAAAGGAGCAAATGTAATGACTGAACTTGGATACAATTATCGAATGACTGATATACAGGCATCCTTGGGTATTAGCCAGTTAAAAAAACTTACTAAGTTTATCAAAAAAAGAGAACAAATAGTTGATTGGTATAAGCAGGAACTTAAGGATTGTGATACTATTGTACTACCAACAGAAAATAAAGATTCTAAGTCCGCTAATCATATATATGTAATACGAATAAAAAATCGTAATAGGAGAGATAAGTTTGTGAGTTTTTTGAAGAAAAATAATATTGGTGTTAATTTTCATTACCCATCTGTTTATAGCCATCCATATTATAGAAAAAATGGATATCGAAAAACTAAGCTATCAAACGAAGAAAAATATAATAAAACATGCATAACTCTTCCACTTTTTGTAGGACTACAAAAAAAAGACATACACTACATAAGTAGTACAATTAAATCTTTTTTTTAATATGAGAGTATGTTTTTTAGGACATGGAAAGCTAGTATGTGATATTGCAGACGAACTTTTAAAAGCAAATCATTCAGTTGTTGGGATTGTTACGCATCCACAGGAAATACATGAGCAAGAGAGCGAATTCTACCTTGCCCAAAAGAAGCATGGCTTATATGAATCTGTTTTTGATTATGCGTGCAATAACAAGATAGATATTCTTGAGATCGCGGATATTAATGACAGTTTTTCCATGCAGTGGATACAAGAAAGAAAACCAGATATTATTGTGAGTATTTCATGTCGTTCAATTGTCAAGAAAGATTTTTTAGATGTGTTTAAGCAAAAGGTTATTAATATACATTGTGCCAAGCTCCCTAAATACCGTGGAGCAGCTGGGGCAACATGGTTTATTTTAAACAACGAAAAGGAAGCTGCAGTGACATTTCATTATATAGATACAGGCATAGATACAGGAGATATTATTAACCAGTTTACTTTTCCTATTACGAACAATGCATTGCCCAAAGATATTTTAAAGATTTCTTGGGATATAGCCCAAAATAACGCTATTAATGTATTTGAGGGGGTTATTAAGGGAGACATAGTTCCAAAAAAGATGGATTTAGCGCAAGGCTCTTATTTCCCTCGCTTGAATACCGAAAGAGACGCGCGCATTAATCTTAATTGGCCCAATGATGATATAGAGCGTTTTATTCGGGCATTTAGTTTTCCATATTCTGGGGCATTTTGTTTTTTAGGGCAGGAAAAGATACGCATAGCTGAAGTGAGTTTTTCTGATGAAAAATATCATCCAAGTTCAATTGGGCTT
>CAYOXH010000123.1:487-2132 GCA_964407875.1 uncultured Gammaproteobacteria bacterium | reverse complement strand
GAAAAAATAGGCATGAAAACAACCCGTATCCGAACTTTGCAAGGTGAGGAACTTGTTGTATCTAATAAAGAACTTACAAGCACCCGCGTTCAGAATTTTAAAAAGATGAAGCGTCGCAGAGTTTTATTCCAACTTGGAGTTGTATATGGCACAAAACCAGAACAATTAGAATCAATTTCAAAAATAATAAAAGAGATTGTAGATAAAATAGATGGCGTTGATTATGATAGATGCCATTTTTCTACATATGGTGACTTTAGCTTAAATTTTGAAGTGGTGTTTTATGTGAATTCATCTGATTATGCTGATTACATGAATAAGAAGGAAAAAGCTAACTTGGCAATATACAAGCGCTTTGCTGAAGAGAAAATAGAATTTGCATATCCTACGCAGACAATTTTTGTAAATAAGGGATAATTTTTATTGACAATATAATCAAATATGCTATAATGCTATCGCAAATCCGAACAATCTATATAATGCACTCGGGTTTGTTTTAATAAGTAATGTGAAAAAACATTATGCAAGAAGATACATCAACGCCAGCTAGCGACGACAAAGCAGCTGCACCTGCAGACGATGCAGCAACAGAAGCTCCAGCAACAGAAGAAGCAGCAGCACCTGCTGAAGGTGATGCTCCAGCAGAAGAGACACCAGCAGAACCTGCAGTTTAATAGAAATTTCGTTGTAAAAACGCAAAAAACCTGCTAAAATTGTAGCAGGTTTTTTGATACCATGTGTCATCCCGAGCCATTGGCAATCATGTTGAATTGGACGACTATTGCAAACGTATTTACATAAATCAACGTCTGTGTTTTGCATGGCGAGAGGATCCCGTAGTTGCTTATTGCAGTAAATTATTACGGGGCCCTCTCGCCCCACAAAAAGCAACATCTTATTAATTATATCGTTTGCGAGGTATATGCAACTTCTATTTGTTGTCGGGGGCTCGAGGTGACATGTAATTTATGAAATTGTACAACACTCTCACGCGCAAAAAAGAAACCTTTAAACCAATAAAAAAAAATCAGGTTGGTTTTTATTCGTGCGGACCAACAGTGTACGATTACGCGCACATTGGAAATCTTCGTACGTACGTGTTCGCTGATATCTTGCAGCGCGCTTTGGAGTATAACGGCTACAACGTCAAGCGCGTAATGAACATCACCGATGTGGGACATTTAACCAGTGATGCAGACACTGGAGAAGATAAGCTAGAAAAGGGCGCAAAAAAGGAAGGAGCCACTGTTTGGCAAATAGCATATAGATTTACCAAGGCATTTTTTAGGGACACACAAAAGCTTAATATCAAAAAGCCAGCGACCGTGGTTAAGGCCACAGACACCATCAAAGACCAAATTAAGATTATAGAAGAGCTTATTAAAAAGGGATATGCATATGAGACAGATACCGCGGTATACTTTGATGTATCTAAGTTTAAAAATTATGGAAAGCTTGGAGGCCAGTCGTTAGAAGAAAAGCTAGTTGCGGTTCGGGATGAAGTTGAAGAAGATAAAGACAAAAAACATCCTGCTGATTTTGTTCTATGGTTTAAGCTTGTTGGCAAGTATAAGAACCATACTATGCAATGGGATTCGCCATGGGGGAAAGGGTTTCCTGGTTGGCATATAGAATGCAGTGCTAT
>CAYOXH010000123.1:0-477 GCA_964407875.1 uncultured Gammaproteobacteria bacterium | reverse complement strand
AGCAGCAATCTTGGCCAGCCGTTTGATATTCATGTTGGCGGCATAGATCTTATTGGTACGCATCACGAGAATGAGATTGCCCAATCAGAGGCAGCTTTTGGCAAACCCTTTGTAAAAGTTTGGATGCATGGGGAATTCTTGAATATGGACAAAGATAAAATGTCAAAATCAGCTGGCACATTTATAACAATGAAAGATATAAAGGAAAAACAAATTGATCCACTAGCATATCGATATTTGATTTTGACTGCGCATTATAGGACGCGGCTTAGGTTTTCTTGGGAGAGTTTAATCGCCGCTCAAACAGCGTATAATAATCTTTTGAGTGAAATTTCACGCAAGCGAGAGGTCAAAAAAAGCGCAAACATCAGGTCATATCAAAAAAAGTTTAAGTATTTTATTAGTGATGATTTGGATACTCCAAAAGCACTGGCATTATTATGGGAAATTGTAAAAAATCCAAAATTAGATAATAAA
>CAYOXH010000122.1:0-2133 GCA_964407875.1 uncultured Gammaproteobacteria bacterium | reverse complement strand
GACGCGCCATTTCCATGCCCCTAACTACGGCAACTCTATTTCCACTTATAACAATCTGATTCGCAGAATTAATATTTGATACATACGAACCCGAATCTCTACATATTTGTTCCATAACCATCTCGTCCAAACCCAAAACCGCTGCCATTAATCCTTCTTCTTCTTCACAAGCCTCTTGCATTAATCGACCTCTTTCTCGAACTAATTTCACTCCAGTATCCAAGTTAACGACACCAGCAACCACTAATGCCGTATACTCTCCTAAACTATGACCTGCAACCATTGCAGGTTTTGGCATGAATTTATCCCCTAGAAATTCCCTCATAGCTGCGAGACATGCTAGGCTAACCGTCATTATCGCTGGTTGTGTATGTATAGTTTTAACAAGTTCATCTTCAGGACCCTCAAACATTAATTTACTTATTGGTTCCTCTAGGAAACTATCAACATTATCAAAAACCTCTCTTGCAGCAAAAGATTGCTCATAGAGCTCCTTGCCCATACCAACAAATTGAGCCCCTTGCCCAGGAAATAAGAAGGCAGTTTTACTATTGTTTTTTTGTTGATTATCTACCAAAGGTATTACCTTTCTAAAGCAAGATGTCTAAAAATATTAACTAACTATTACTTTCAACAATTTCTTCTGATACTTCTACACGCCCTTGATAATAACCGCAAGAAGGACATACATGATGAGATAAAACTGGGTCACCACACTCTTTGCAAATAGTATAGCTAGGTAAACTACGTCCTGTATGAGCCTGATTACGCCTTGTTCTTGCCTTTGAATGTTTCTTTTTGGGAGGCATTTTAAATCATGTGTCCTAACTAAATTTTTACATAAATTTCTATTATACTATACATCTCTAGTATATTAATATAACTGCAAGGCACTGATAAAAAATTGATTCTGAGGTTGAATATCCATAGTTTATTACTAAAGATTGATGGATTTTTTGATAAAGCTCACTATATCATTAGTATTTGTACCTGGACCAAATATCTTATTAACTCCACATGCATATAGTGAATTTCTGTCTTCAGTTGGTATAATCCCACCAACAACCAATAAAGGGTTATTTTCACCTTGTTTATTTAACAGCTCCGCTATTTCTTGAATGAGTTGTTGATGCGCTCCAGACAATATACTAATCCCCACAACATCCACGTCTTCTTGAAATGCTGTTTTGGCAATCATTTCTGGAGATTGCCTTATACCAGTGTATACAACATCCATTCCTGCATCTCTCAATGCGTGAGCTATTACCTTCGCTCCACGATCATGACCGTCCAGACCCGGCTTAGCTATTAATACACGTATGTTTCGTGACACAATTTACCACCTAACGTTGAACTAGTTCAATTAAAACACCACCAGTTGCTTTTGGATGAATAAATGCAATTTGCCCATCTATTCCCTGACGAGGAATATGGTCAATAAGATCAATGTTGGCTTTAGATGCCTTACATAAGGTTTGTTCTAAATTTTCTACTGCAAAACAACAATGATGTAGTGCATCACCCCGCTTATTTAAAAACCTAGCTACGGTGCCGCTGTTGTCTAAAGGCTGAATTAATTCTAATCTAGTCCCAGATTTAAATTTTAACATAGCAATTCGAACATTCTGATCAAGTACTTTATTATCAATTTCAAGTATGGCTCCAAATAATGTTACGTATAAACTGATTGCACTTTCAATATCATTTACCGCAATCCCTATGTGATCAATTTCTTTAACAGAACACACATGCATATCACCCATTATATTTACCAAAAACCTTTCTCAAAACATCGGAAATTTCACCGAGTGTTGCATAAGCTTCAACACATTTAATAATAAAAGGCATTGTATTCGCATTTTCAGTACTAGCAACTTCTTCTAATTCTTTCAACGAAGCCCTTACCACGTTTTCATTACGATTATTTCGCACTTCATATAACCTGTTGAGGTGTTTATTGATATCGTTTTTGTCTATATTTTGCGCTTGCATGATTTTCAAATTATCGGACGATTCATACTTATTAACGCCCACCACTATATTCTTGCCATCTTCAATGTCTTTATGTGATTTGTAATCACTATTATGGCTTTCATTCGATTGAAACCCATTTTTAATAGCATTAACCGCACC
>CAYOXH010000121.1:0-2156 GCA_964407875.1 uncultured Gammaproteobacteria bacterium | reverse complement strand
CAGATAAATCTGATAATAATTTGCTACCAAAACTCCTTTGTTATATTGGTAAACTGCAATTTTACATCTGTTTTAACCTAAAATAATAGCACAAAATAAAAATTCTGTCAATAAAATAACAGAACTTTTTGGCTAATTTCAGTTAAAATTTAACTATTATGTACCTATCGGCTTAATGCCAACACGTTGTTCAACTACAGTTACTCGTGTTTTAACATTTTTGATACCCTCATCCTGTCTATCATCACGACCTAGTTTCATACTTTGCTCTTGACGTATTGCACTAACATCTTTTGCCATCTTATCAACACTATTCATTACCTTATCAAACTTTTCAGTCATTTTTTGATCCATATATTGTTTAACTCTATCTTCTGACTCTTGCACATCAAATTTAGTGGCAACAACTTTAGTCAAGGTTTCAACATGTTCTTGAAACTGTCCTACAGTAAGTGGGTGGTTTAGATTTTGATTTCTTGTATCCATAATAAAAGCATTGTAGCACACAAACGGGATCGCATCAATTCCCCAACAATCTCCTCGTAATCACTTTGTATTCCTCAACATTTGGCTGGTTAAAAGCATTTACATCCATTAATTGAGCTAATAACATGGTCTCAACCATTTTAAACTGTAAAAAAGCGCCAATCTCTTCCTCATTAATCTTCTCTAATACAACCTCAACATATGGCAATTCTCTATTTTGATAGGATTGCCTTGTGCCCTCATAAATTGCATCCATAACTTCTTCCACTGTTTTTTTATTTAATTCAGGGACAATCTCATCAAACTGCGAATCAATCGCGGGAATAGGAATGTCATCTCCATTTTCAGCCGTTACAAAAGTAGTAAACTTATCTTTTGGTCCGCTTAAATAAAGTTGGAACGTGGAATGCAAATCAGTTGAGCCAACAGAAACAATTGGGGTTATGCCTTTGCCTGCTTTTCCAAGAGATTCGGCCGTAAGCTGGCGAAACCACTTGCCTACTTTTTCTAAATATTGGTCAAATAAAAATAAATTGTGTATTGTGGCTTGGTTCTTCATTGCCCGCCATATAGCTGTTACTGATTGGAGAGCTGGGTTTGTCTCAACGTCTGGGTCCAAGCACTTCTCAAGCATCTTTGAAGCGCCCTTGTGCAGTTTGCGAGTATCTACTCCAGCCAATGCCAACGGGAATATCCCTACTGGGCAAAACACGCTATATCTGCCACCAACTTTTTCTGGATTAGGTAATATTGCAATATCATACTCAAGCGCCCAATCCTCTAGTTTAGAGCCGGGCTGCGTTGTTGCTACAATATCATCTGCCCAGTCATCAGTTAATTTTTGCAGTTCTCGGATTAGGACTTTTGCGTTCATTACTGTTTCATTAGTAGTTCCTGATTTACTAATGACATTAAGCAATACCTTTCCTCCATCTTTATAAACCTGCCTCATGCGCGCAATTGCAAGCTGAAGTGTTTGAACATGCGCAGTATCAAAATAACTCAACCTAACCCCGATTGGACGCAGAGCATCCTCAACTGCCAAAGTTCCAAGATTTGACCCGCCTATTCCAACAACCATTACCTCCTTTAGATCTTTAGTGTTTCTAACTTTTGCAAGCTTAAGCACTTTTTGACGAAGCTTAGCATCATTCGCAAGATACAATAATGATTCATGTGTTTTATATTCTTCATCTTGCGAGGCCTTTTTAAGTATATCAAAATAAGACGATAATTTTTTCGCCACTAGAGTAATGTCACGTCTTTGGATGTTTGATGTATCTTTGTAGTTGAACTTCATACAAATTTCCAACCACCAATTTCCAATAACCAAGAAAATTTCAATAATCAATAACCAAAATTCAAAATCTTAATTTTTGGTTATTGAAATTTGGAAATTGGAAATTTCCTGGTTATTGGAAATTGGTATATGGTTATTTTTATTATTATACCACAAAAGGGCTCCCTTACGGAAACCCTTTTGATTTAAAATATATCTGTGAAATCTGCGCAATCAGCGCAATCTGCGGTCGCAATCTATAGTACTGCTTCTTTTGCTGCCTTTGCTACTCTGAATTTAACAACTGTTTTTGCAGGAATATGAATCTCTTCTCCTGTTGCAGGGTTGCGACCCATTCGAGCTGCTCGGTCTACTTTTACAAGCTTTCCGA
>CAYOXH010000120.1:0-2179 GCA_964407875.1 uncultured Gammaproteobacteria bacterium | reverse complement strand
TATAGCGCTGAGTAATTTGTTTTTTAGTTATTTTCATAGCTTATTTCACTTAACTAGTGGATATATGGAATGTTTATGGATAGTATGTTAAAATGGTAGTGATATGTGGAGTAAGTAATAAATTTTTATGGGAGGAGATCTTATTTCTATTTTACGCCGAGAAATGGAGTTGCGCAACTATAGCAATAAAACAGTAGAGTCATATATTCGCGTAATTAGGAATTTGTATCAATATTATCAAAAACCACCCAGGGAACTTTTGGAAGAAGATATTAAAACATATCTTTTAGAAAAACAGAAATCAGGATTATCAAGCCAGACCATAGCTTTGTACGCGAATGCTATTAATTTTTTATATACAGAGATATATAAGAAGCAGGATTTTGAAAAGATTCGCCATCCTAAACGAAGTAAAAAGTTGCCAGTTGTATTAAGCAGGGCAGAATTGCGCTTACTTTTTTCGCAGACACAGAATTTAAAGCATCAGATGTTATTGGAACTCGCATATGCCGGCGGACTTCGAGTGAGTGAAGTGGTTCGCTTGCGACTGCGGGATGTGGATATGGAGGAGCTCACGATAACTGTTCGGCAAGGAAAAGGTAGAAAGGACCGGCTTACCGTACTTTCAGAAAGTTTGATTCCTCGGTTACGCGTATTTATATCAGGAAAAGAGGCAGATGATTTTGTATTTTTAAGCGAGCGTGGCGGACATATAACAGAGGCAACCGCGCAAAAGGTATTTTACGCATGCATAGAAAAATCAAAAATCAAAAAAGCAGCCAGCTTCCACTCACTGCGCCATTCGTTTGCAACACATCTTCTAGAGAATGGCACTGACATTCGATATGTGCAGGAATTATTAGGGCACCAAAGCATTAAAACAACACAACTATATACTAAAGTTACTAATCCGAGTATAAAGCAGATTAAAAGCCCGCTTACTTAATTTATTGCTTTAGTTTTTGAATTAATTCATCTGCGTTCATTTGAACAGTTTTTTGGTCTCCATGCTTGCGAACTTCAAGTTTTTTACCCTTCATCTCCTTGTCGCCAATAACAAGGATAAAAGGAATTTTTTGTTTTTCGGAATTTCGGACTTTTTTGCCGATGGTCTCATCGCTGTCATCAACCCAAACACGCACATCCTTTTCGCGGAACTCATCAGCCAACTTTTGCGAGTAATCCAAGTGCTTGTCTGTTGAGACCGGCAATAAAGCAACTTGCACGGGCGCCAACCAGGCAGGGAAGTTGCCTTCGGTATCTTCAATCAAAATAGAAAGAAACCGCACAATCGCGCCCATGGTCACCGTGTGAATCATTACTACGCGCTCTGGTTTGCCATTAACGTTCGTAAAGGTTAAATCAAACTGTTCTGGCATATTAAAATCAAGCTGAATAGTTGCCAGTTGCCATTCGCGGCCAATTGAATCCTTTGCCACAAAATCAATTTTAGGGCCATAGAACGCGGCCTCGCCGATTTGTTCTTGTGCTTTAACTCCACGCTCTTTTGCGAGTTTCCTCAAAATACCCTCAACGCGCTTCCAAACTTTAGCGTCGCCTAGATACGCATCCATATTTTTTGGATCACTCAAAGAAAGGCGCGGCTCGATTTTAAAGTTAAATGCTTTATAAAAATCATCAACAACATCCCAAGCAGTAAAGATTTCATCTTTAATTTGGTCTTTTGTGCAGAAAAGGTGAGCATCATCCTGCGCAAACGCTCGAGTGCGCGATAAACCAGAAAGCTCGCCAGTTTGTTCATCGCGATAGCACATAGTTGTACTGCAGTAGCGTTGCGGAAGTTCGCGGTAGGAGTGCGGTTTTCTGTTGTAGATTTCTACATGATGCGGACAGTTCATTGGCTTCATGGCAAATTCGTGTCCTTCACGTGTTTTAATGCGGAACAGTTCATCGCTGAATTTATCCCAGTGCCCGCTTTTTTCGTATAAGTCCTTTTTAGTAATATGGGGAATTTCAACTTTTTCATATCCGCATTTTTTGCGGAGATCCCATCCAAAATCATCAAGAACATTTCGCAGAATTGTTCCCTTTGGTGTCCACAAAGGCAAGCCCGGACCAACAAGATCGCTGAACACGAATAAGTCCAGTGTTGGGCCAAGTACTGTGTGGTCGCGTCTTGCTGCCTCTTCGAGCATATGCATATATTCAGACAAGGATT
>CAYOXH010000119.1:0-2194 GCA_964407875.1 uncultured Gammaproteobacteria bacterium | reverse complement strand
AGAGCACCTGCTTTGCAAGCAGGGGGTCAGGAGTTCGAATCTCCTCAGGTCCACCAGTCCTTCGCTCTGGTTACAGAGCTTCGGACTGTGAACAGCGCAGCTAAACACTACAGTTAATACTATGTTAAAGCTTTTTGTATTTGCTCCTGATAATGAAAAAATCATTAAGGATATTATTAATGCGGGAGCTTTGGCAGGTGCTGGTGTAATTGGTGATTACACGCATTGCGCATTTGTTAATAAAGGCAAAGGCAGTTGGTGGGCGCAGAAAGACGCGAACCCAACAACAGGCGGCAAAGACAAAATGGAATACGTTGATCACGTAAAAATAGAAATGATCTGCCCAGAAAAAGATGCAAAATTAGTTGAAAAAGCCATCAGAAAAGTTCATCCATATGAAAAAGTTGGAATTGATTTTATAAAACTTGAATCAGTTAACTAAAAATGGTTGTCCACAAGCAAATGCACGATATATACAATAAAGTGGTATAATAATTTAAGACAACGGCCGCTGGAGGAAACAAAAATAAAAAACGTAGAGGCGCAAAATTTTGCGCCTCTACGTTTTTTATTTAAAACAATGTCTTTAGCCTGTTCTTAGCAGAAATCTGTTCCTCTTTCTTAAATACAGAAACAACTCCATATTCCCCATCATACCCTGGCTCAACATGAATTTCTCCAACTCGTACTCTACGAACACCTTCTGCTAATTCTGGAATACCGAATTTTTCAATATCTTTTAATGGTGTCTTAAGAAGCAAAGTAAACTCATTTGCAATTTGCGCAATCATAGCATCATATGTCTCTTGCACACGCTTGGTATTTTTACGCTGACTAAATGCATCTGCAATAATCTCTTGTAATGGAACAATGTATTTATACTTGCCAAGTTTTTTTGGCTTGTCCCTATCTGCTAATTCTTCCACTCTATTATCAACGCCAATTACTAGCGGCTTTTTACATTTAGGACAAATACCTTTGAGGCGTTTTGTTTCTTTTGGATCGCACACAAATTTACATGCCCTATGCCCATCAAAATGATACTTTCCTTCTTCTGGATTAAACTCAATAGTATATAAAATTTTATTCTTTTGTGATTTACCTTTTTGCAAAGCAATTTCAATATTTTTAACTGACGGCTTTTCTAATTCCATAACCGTTGCCTCGCGCCCTAAATTTGGGAGAGAGTGCGCATCTGAATTAGAAACCAAACTAATGTTGTCTAATTGCGATAATCGCCAATTCATTAATGGGTCGCTTGAAAGGCCTGTTTCAATCGCATAGATTCGATCTGCGAGATCACCAAAACATTCTTCTATAGTATCAAATCCAGATTTAGAGCCGAAGATCGCAAACCAAGGTGTCCAGGCATGCGCAGGGACTATAATAAAATCTTTCGAAACATCCCAAATCAATTTAGACATGTCAGCCACGTCCATTCCTAATATGGGCCTGCCGTCGGATCGTATATTCCCAATTTTATCTAATTGCTTGTTTAATTCTTTTACTTCCTCTAACCCAGGAGCCACGATAACGGTGTGAATACGGCGGACTTTATCGTGCCTTTTATATATATTTGCTATTTCGCTAGTGATAATAAATTTAGGATCGAATTTTTCGCTTCCTGGAACATTAACTTTAACCTCGTCTCTGCGTTTAAATTGATATAGACCACCCCCTAGGTCAGCGGGCTCTAGTTCTTTTTCCATTTCTTTAACATACGCAGGAAAAGTAAAATCACCAGTACCAATAATATCAATACCTTTTATAATTGCGCCTTTGTATAATCCTTCTATATTTAGTTCTTTTGATGTTGCGCGCGAATAACGAGAATGAAGATGAATGTCAGTAATATATTCCATAATAGTGCTTCTGTATTCTAGCAAACATTCTTAAAAAAGAGAAAGTCCCTAGCAACATAGTTACTAAGGACTTTCAAAGAACAGCGAACCTCTCAGTAGGACCTGAGAAGCTTCCCCTCGCATTGATACTCATCGCAATTACTCCCCTCTTGGTTTGCTACTGGCCTCCAAACATTACTGGACAAACTAGTATTCCATGGACATACCATCCTCATCCAGGAATACCCTTCTGTTAACTCGTCTGTGTATGGATCTTTCCGTGAGTACTCGAGAACGAGTCCATTGTGGACCCAATCTAGCGGGTCGCGCTGAGTGTCGTTTCGAATGTAGTC
>CAYOXH010000118.1:0-2202 GCA_964407875.1 uncultured Gammaproteobacteria bacterium | reverse complement strand
CGACGATAATAGCGCCCTTCTCTGATAAAGCAACGCCGTCATCCGGACAAATAAATTCGTAAGACCCGGCAGCAATCAGAATAGCTCCAAAGCCTTGTTCCCGCAAGCTAGACAGGCTAAAATCTATCTCCAACTGAGTATTTAACTTAAGCTCTACACCCAAATCCAAAATCTTGGTAATTTCTGATAGTAGAATCTCCCGAGGTAGCCTGTGTTCTGGCATTCTTAACAGAGTCGTACCACCAGCATCGGGGGCAGTTTCAAATATGGAAACTTCATATCCAAGAAGAGCTAGGTCATGAGAAGCAGTAAGTCCAACGGGTCCAGCTCCGATAATAGCCACTTTATTCTTCTTTTGATTAGGCTTTTCCTCTCCCGCAACTTTAAGCAAGGCAGCTAAACTCTCCAAAGTGTTTGAATTACCCGGGGCATGTCTAATCTGTGACTTGTTTCCTCGTCCCTCAAAAGTAACCCCAGAAAAACCAAGCCGCTTCCTCCTCATTTCTTCAAATAGGACTTCTAAGCTCTTTTTGGTTCGGATATTGTGATAGGGTTTATCAGTCAGTTGATCGATTTTAAATTTTCCGTCCTCTTCACTGTAAATAGATGTATGACTTTGCGCTTCTGCCCCGCGACGTTCGCAAATAAATCTTTTCAGAGTACGAATTGTAACTGGAGCATCTATCGTCCCTCGTCGACAAGCCCTCTCACAAGGAGAAGGGCAAACTCGACCACAAATGGACGCGAAAGGATTAGGTTGACTAGCGATTATGTACGCCTCTTCGTAATTTCCTTTGGCGATGGCGCTGACATAACCCTGGGCGTCGGTGTGAGCCGGGCAGGCCACCTGGCAGGGTACTTGCTGGCGATAGTAATTTACATCAGTTATTTCTACGTTGTACTTAGATGGCGAAACTTCAGAATTTATTGTCATTGGCCTTTTCTCCTTTTCCAAAAGAAAATCAAGTACCGGGTTAACTATTTTTTAATTCGATTCACTTCGCACGGAAAACTTTAAGAATTCTCTCGGATGTTAAGTATTACTCACACTTATTACGGATAGTATATCCTATTGGGTAGTTATTAACTTACGGAGTTCTTCTCTACCCTTGTCATCCTTAATGCCCCGATAAATGCTCCGTCTAAGAATACCACTATTCAGGAAAAACACAAAATTATTTCAAGTGAAGTTCGCATCTCCCTCGTCTCTATCGGAAACAAATACGGATCCAAGGACATATCTTCAAACCCGTTTGTTATTTGCATCACCGACCTCTTACGCTAGACATCCAGAATAGTTAGTAGAAGTCGCCTCGGTGGAGCTGAACTCTAGTTTCCTCTGTGCTAATTATGACATATGCCTGGCTTCTCAACGTTTTGAAGCAAACATGTTGTCTTGGCCTACTCTTATCTTAGTCTCAGAAATCTCTTTTCCAAGACTACGCCGAAAGGCATTGGTACTATTGTAGTACCAAATTATCCATACTTCCTATAGGACGGATTATGCTTAGCTAAGGTCATTTAGTTCTTTAACTATTTCATCCGGGTCTTTACCATGCATGGTTGAACCAAAGGTAATGGACTCCATATTGATGCCCGGGCAGGTGAAACAACCGTTACCAAAATGTTTCTCGATTACTTTTTCGGCTTCAGGATGCGTTTTAATAACGTCACCGATGGTCATTTCTTTGTTAAATTTGGCTGCTGTGTTTGTCATTTCTTAACCTCCTAATGATAAAATTACGGGAAACAGCCCAATTGGCAATTCTTTATCTTGATGTTTAGCAGAGTAGCCGCATCACCAACCTCCATCGGCACAACGTGAAGGGAGTTGGCTATCCTGAGTGCCTTTGAACAGGTAATTCGGCCATCGACAGCCGATACTTTCACTTTCTCAATTACCAAATCGCCGATCTTTTTGCCTGCCAATTCTTGATGAGTGGCCTTCAATGTATCGAAACAACCCAATTGGCAGTCAGAGACCTGTATCTTTAACTTATTGGCGGCATCTCCGACCCGACTCCGGC
This sequence comes from uncultured Gammaproteobacteria bacterium, assembly GCA_964407875.1. Taxonomy (GTDB): domain Bacteria; phylum Patescibacteriota; class Patescibacteriia; order UBA2169; family UBA2169; genus CAYOXH01. Next base: position 175 of record CAYOXH010000118.1, on the reverse strand, counting down.
TGGTTTTAACTGCCGCGGCGACTCCAAAAGCAGCCGGACATGGCAGATAGCCGTCTAGCAGGGATAAGTTTATTTTTTCATCAAGCGTACTCATTTTTCTGCCACTCGTTGTTTGCCGATCAGAGTCAATAACATGTTATAAATAAAAAGATAAACTGATACTACCAGGATGGCA
>CAYOXH010000117.1:0-2268 GCA_964407875.1 uncultured Gammaproteobacteria bacterium | reverse complement strand
TTAATATTTTTCCGCACTTAGTGAGATTTTTTGGATTTTTTTCAAGACGCTTAGTGTGAACTACATCGCCATTATTGCGTATTGATTCATATGCAGCGACTTTAAAGATACGGAATTTACGAAGTTTAAATGGCTTGCCTTGCGACATTCGTGTTTCTTTGTATAGAATTGGACCGCGGTTTTTTGTCGCCAAAAAACCCTCTATTTTTAAACAGAGGATTATTACTAGGAATAATGGTGATAATATAATGAGTAGTATTCCCGAAACAATAATATCAATTGTTCTTTTTGCAAATGGAATGTGAACTTCAGTTGAATCTTTTGTCATAGGCACTATTAGTATGTGTTAACTATTAAAGTTTAATGTCAGGTTCTAAAAATTTATTTTGAATAACTTCCTCAAATTTTGGTTCAAGTAAGCTTTCTTGCCTTAGCCCGCGCAGTGCATCAAATTCTTTTTTGCGCTGGGTATCTATTTGTTCGAACTCTCCTTGTACTTGAGAGCCAGGTTTTTGTTGTATTGCATCTTCGAATTGTAGAAGCAATTGTTCTCTTTCTAGCCCTTCTTGCCTTAATCTTTCTAAATATTCATCACGTCCGTTAAATATGTCTTCTGGTTCAAATTCAAAATACAAATCTTCTGGCGGGATAAAGTTTACTTGATCCTGATCCTGATCTTGGGTTTGTTCTATTTCACGTTCTATTTTTTTGATCTCTTGCTTGGTTCTGATTTTTTTCGTTTTAATGTCTCCCTCACGAACGTCTTCCAAAACTTCTACTTGCAAATCACCAACTGCAATTACATTTTCGCCTATAATTCCTTGTTCTGGTGTTGCGGTAAAGACTAACCCAAAAATGATTGAAGCCATTGCCCATCCCATCCCAAGCCATACGGTTCTGGTGTTCTTTTTGCCGCCTCTAAATTTTATCATTGCAACAACAATAAAAACGACAGCAATAATAAACGGCAATTGGCCAATTACTGGTTTTAAAAAGTCAGCCCCAATGCCTATGATTCCGCTTCCAACAAAAAAAGGGGTTTTAATGATTCCATAAATATCCCCAATTGTCTCAACCGTAGTTTTGGTATCTTCTGTAATGTCTTTTACATCAGACACTACTTCTTTTACTGATTTAAGTGCGTTTTTACTTTGTTTTTGGAGATCTTGCTCTTGATTTTGATCAGATTCAGACATGCAATCAGTATATCGTATGACTAGTAAATTGCAACTTGTTATCTATTTTCGTGATTAGTATTTGAATTATTATGTAATATTTTTTGTGTTTCTTTTAGTGCATCTTGGGTTTGTTTTAATTCAGTTAAATTAGTGGTTACCACTCCAAGCCCGTCTTCTACTTTAAATGCCTTAATATGCATATACATTTTTTTCCATTTGGGCTCATCTACCGTATCAAAGGTATCATATGGCTCGCCTGTTTTAATAACTTTTTTATAGGCGATGTAGCGCCCAGTTTTTTCTACGTGAGGCGCAAGTTCCAACATATGCTCTCCAGATGCTTCTTCTTTATCAATATTCAACATGCTCAATGCCGCGGGATTTGCATCAACTAAGTATAGGTTTTCATCAAAAATATAAAAAGCATCAGTTGCACATTGCATTACTCTCAAAAAAACCAACAAATATTCGTTGGTTTTTTGTATAAGAGATTTTATTCATTCTTATCCTTTTTTGGAATGCCCCATTGCCATTTTGGTGGTTCACCTTTCCAATAACATAGTCCAATTAGCAGGATGATTAATACTACAAGAGGAACAAAGAAACTATATACTGCGTCGCTTACTGATTGCGGTTGTTTGTCCAATGGCACTGCAATGCCTATTATAAGTCCTACAAATATAATTATAACTGCAAATCCTTGCCATGTGACTGGAACCCATCCCCAGCCAAATATTTTTCGTTTAAACCAATAATGATTAGGGTTGTCTTTTAGATATGCAATATATTGTTTTATCATATATTTATTTTAATGGCGGAGAGGGTGGGATTCGAACCCACGGAACCCGTGAAGGCTCAATAGTTTTCAAGACTATCCCATTCGACCGCTCTGGCACCTCTCCGTACGTAATAAAATAGCATTTTATTAGCATTTTGTCCACTTTACTATTGCAATTTTGGCTTGTTTTGTTATGATATTCACGTGTAAGTCGATTTTTTCGACTATACGCGCGGGGGCGTAGCTCAGTTGGTTAGAGCGCCTGCCTGTCACGCAGGAGGTCGCGAGTTCGAGTCTCGTCGTCCCCGCCAT
>CAYOXH010000116.1:0-2338 GCA_964407875.1 uncultured Gammaproteobacteria bacterium | reverse complement strand
CCGGTGTTGATTTATTTTTGTTTGGTATATTACAGACAGCAGGATATGAGTACCCACTAGATTTGAAGCCAACTTCATCTCGGATGATTAGGTTTTGGAAAGAATTTTATAAAAGCGAATAACAATGCATAAAAAAAATCATTTAGCTGACCAATTATTTTTACAGCTAAAGCAAATTGGAATTAAACAAATATTCGGCATTCCTGGGGACGAGCTGGAGATTTTTGATGCGCTTGGACATTCGGGAATTAAGTTTATCACAACACGGCACGAACAAGCCGCTGCTTTTATGGCTCAAGCAGTAGGAAAAGTATCAAGATTGCCTGGGGTATGCATATCCACTCTAGGGCCTGGAGCTACTAATTTAGCTACTGGAGTTGCAGATGCGCATCAAAATCGCTCTCCTGTTTTAGTGCTAAGCGGACAAATGCCCACTCAGTTCCACAAATCTAATCCGCACGCGCATCAGTATATTGATTTACAATCAATGTTTAAGCCAATTACTAAAGCAGTGTTTAAGATATCAAACGCGCGCTCAATGCAATCTGTAATCGAAAAAGCAATACAAACTTCCTTGTCTGGGAGGCCTGGGCCAGTACACGTTACATTGCCGGTTAATATAATGGAAAAAGAGGTCACAGTGAAATCAAATAAAAGACCTATTAACATAAAATTCAAGTCGCCAAAAACATCAATTCAAGAAATCAATCGCACTATTGAGCTGTTAAATAAATCAAAATACCCTATTGCTTTTTTTGGACAAAGAGCGCTATATGCTCATAAAAATTTTATAAAATTACTACGACGCGCGAATATTCCTGTAATGACATCTTTTTTAGGAAAGGGAAGCTTTCCTGAAGGTGACCAGATTTCTTTGGGTACAATTAGCAGACACATAAAAGATTCTTTAGTTGATTTGGTAAAGCGAGCTGATTTATTTATAATAGTTGATTATGACTACATTGAGGGTGTAAATTCTGCAATTTTTAATAATAGAAAAGTTATATACATTGATTCTGTATCTTCAAAAATAGATAAGCAAATTAAGCCATCCCTTGAATTAGTTGGCGATGTTACAGGTATTACTCAAAAATTAGCGCGCAAGATGCTTGCGAAAAATTATAAAACCAACTGGAATGTACATTTAATAAAAGAAACACACGCAAAACGATATAATCAGATTTTATCTGTGCAAAAGTTCGAAAGTTTCCCTATTAATCCATATAAAATAATGCAGGAATTGCAAAAAGTGACCACAGGTAATGAGGTAATAGTTTCTGATGTTGGTAATCATAAACAAGCCTTAGCTTTGGGATACAATGTAAATAAACCCATGAGCGTGCATTTTTCAAATGGTTTATCGTCAATGGGTTTTAGTGTTCCGTTTTGCGCTGGTCTTAGATTTGCTATGCCAAAGAATAAAAAGATTATTTCAATTGTAGGGGATGGAGGATTTCTTATGAATGTTCAAGAACTGGAAACAATTACAAGATACAATCTTGATATTAAAATTATTGTATATGTAGATAATGCGTTTGGCATGATTAAGGCAAATCTTTTGCAAAAATACAAGCGTGTTAGAAATTTAGATTTTACTAATCCAGATTTTTTATATTTGGCAAAAAGTTTTGGAATAAAACATCTGCAAGTTAATAGCAAAAAAGATCTTCCCATAAAATTAAAATCACTTGTTTCCACTAAAGGAACAACGTTGTTAAGTATTCCAGTTAAATACTCTTAACCAAATGATAAAAGTAATAATATTTGATTTAGACGATACCCTATATACTGAGCATGATTATGTACTTAGCGGATTTAAGTTTGTTGCTGATTTTGCATCTAATAAATTTAATATCAGCAAAAGCCAGATGTATGATGCCTTAGTTGAATCGTTTGAAAGCCGAGGGCGCGGAAAAAACTTTGATTATGCTTTAAAAAAGCTAGGGGTTGATAAATATAATATTAACGAACTTGTTTCTGCTTACAGGAATCATATTCCACATATTGTTTTGCCTAGAAAGGCAATAAAGGTTCTTCGCGATTTAAAAAAGGATTACACACTTTGCTTATTAACAAACGGCTGGATAGAAGCGCAAAAAAGAAAAGTTGAAAAATTAGAATTGGATAAATATTTTGACTCTATATGGTATGCGCAAGAATATGGAGTGCAATTTCGCAAGCCAAATAAAAAATATTTTCTCAAGATATTTAGCCATTACAAAGCAAAGCCAAGCGAGGTTTTGGTTATTGGGGATAATTCTATTGAAGATATACAAGCAGGTGAAAACCTAGGCTGTTATACGCATCAAGTAAAAAGCCCTGGTGACTTGCAAGGTAT
>CAYOXH010000115.1:0-2340 GCA_964407875.1 uncultured Gammaproteobacteria bacterium | reverse complement strand
TGCCGCAATTGCAATAAGAACAGGTATAAGTTTATCAATGCTATCAGCGAACACAAATACCAGAATCGCGCCTAAAACACTTGTTAAGCCAAACAACAAATTATAAACAATTGCGCGCTTACGTTTAAGTCCGGCATATACAAGTATAGAAAAATCAGAGACCTCTTGAGGAATTTCGTGTAAAGCAACCGCAATGGTAGTGCCAACGCCAAGGCGCGTATCAACTAAAAAAGCTGTTGCGATTATGGTGCCATCTATAAAATTATGCAACCCATCCCCTACTAAATTATTTACAATCAAGTGCGTCTTCTTATGCTTTTTGTTTTCGTCATCGCAAGTGCAATGGTGATAGTGAATAACTTTTTCAATAACAAAAAAACCAAGAATACTTGCAAGAACAATCTTAAAAGCTACTCTAGGATCATTAAATGATTCTACTGCCTCTGGAAGCAGATCAAAAAACACAACAGCAAGCAAGGTTCCAATTGCAATTCCTATAAACCGCCTTATCCATACCTTTTTAAATTTTTTGCGGGATAAAAATAGTATTCCTGAAAGAGAAACTAAACTTACTGCCACAGTTGCGATAATAGCGTATATTAACATATATTATTATTGTATCTTAATTTGTGTATTTATACAAAAAAAGCCCCGCCAAAAGACGGGGCTTTATTATGTCACTGCTCAATTATCGGGTCGCGCCAGAATAGGAAATTGCTCGAACAATATCCCAGTCAGCTGTACTTATTGGATTATAGTTAAAGATGTCCTTAAATAGTTTAACTGTTGCGCGTTCAGTATCCAAGTTTCTGTTCGCGTTGCGAAGGCCATATGCCATAATAGTTACTGCGGCATTGTCATGCTTGTTCTCTGTGTTTGGAACTCGATTGTAGATTTTTTCGAATATACTAGCACCCTTTTCCTCTGCATCTAAGCTTACTTTGTTTGGCCATCTACCAATTGCAATTGCGATCGCGTCTCTCCATTCAGATTCTGTCATAGGAAGTTTTCCATAGGCCTGTTTGTATGAACTCACAACACCGGCGCGTTCACCTTTTCCAAGATTCTGCGTATCACTTGTTCCATATACAATAAAGTTATTAACAGAATACAGGTCTTGAATTTGCATCTCTATTCCTTCGGCAAGCGGAGCAGTATAAGTATCCATCCAAAATCGCTGTTCACTTACATCTTTTGTATTGCTAGTATGCGTGATAAATGCCTGCAAATTTTCTGGGCTTTGGCCGCTTTGTATTACCATATTTGCTTCGTCCAAAATCATCTCCCATTGCAAAGCAGGATCCATATAAAAACCATTACCACCGGTATTTGCATCTTGCACTTCTGGGGCCTGGTGGTTTGTTTCTCGCATAATCGCGAAATCAGTAAGATGATCTACTTCAACAACTAGTTTACCGTCTTTTACAACTCCTCCATCTCCAGCGCGCTCCCATGTGCCGCGCAACTCATCAAAGTAACACATCTTTAATCCACTCTTTTCAAAATCAACTGAACTTACGTCAAACTCTAAAGTAATAGGATTAGAGAACGTATCAATGATATTCTCTCCAATGGTCATATCAATTGAGAACACATCAAAGCCCTCTAGGTAAAGGCCTTTACGGGCAGAATTAGTTTTTTGGTCTGGCATTGCCTCTTTACTGGTGACGGTCACATCAACATCGTCGCTCGCGCCAAAAGCATCTACCAATTCTTGAAGCGTGTTGCTTGGCAAATCAAGCGTTACCTCACTAATAACAGAAGTATTAGAAGTATCAAGCGAAATCTTTTGCATATCTGCCGGGTTATCCATTAAGCTAATATTCGATCTAACAGATGTTTCAACTATTCTTCCATTTTCAGCTTTACTAGATATTTCGCTCGCAACCTTTGTTCCGTCTTTTGACTTAAAGAATTTTTGAATATCTTTTATTGCATCTGCAATTCTGTTTGAGCCTCCACCACCAGTATCACCGCCTCCTCCTCTAGAGCCGCCGCCACCGGCTGGAGGAGGTATAGGAATACCTCCGCCTTTTGGCTCTTTATCTGGTTTTGGCGCTGGCTTGTCTTCTTTTTTTGGATGATACTTTAATACTACTGTTTTATGGGTAGTATAATCCTTGTGGCCATTACTATTTTCAAGCCATAGATGCACTTCCTGATTTTTTTCAGTTGCTGTAACCATAAACGGCTTTTTAGTAATATACTTTCCGTCGGTATTTGATTCTGGCGCGTCACCTAGCTTGTACCATGCTCCACTAATGCCACTTGGGTCAAATGGATTACTCGCTTAAAACTTTGGCTTGTGATTTTGACAATTCATATTCAAACTTTTCAATA
>CAYOXH010000114.1:0-2340 GCA_964407875.1 uncultured Gammaproteobacteria bacterium | reverse complement strand
GTACTCCTTTTAGTTGGTGTACTGTACCAGTATGATTTTGGGGAAATGTTTGTCGTGGCAGTCGCAGTAGCAGTAGCAGCTATTCCCGAGGGGTTGGTTATTGGGGTAACTGTCATTCTTGCTATCGGCATGCAGCGGATTCTTAAAAAGGACTCCTTGGTACGCAAACTTGTTGCAGCAGAAACGCTTGGCTCAACTAATGTTATTTGCGCGGATAAAACAGGAACAATAACCATTGGCCAGATGCGCGTTGCTCATGTGGTAACTGAAAATCATTTATTTGATATTGGCGACAAGTCCTCCTCTGCAACAGCCGCGGAGGATAAAAAAGAAGACGAAGAAAAAGGAGTTTGGGAATTAAAGCGCATAAATCAAATTGCTGTTTTTTGCAATAACGCTGTTATTGCCTCTGCTGAAAAAGAGGAATCAACACAACAAGAAGAATTGCGCGAGCAAATAGTCGCAGGAACCCCAACAGAGCGCGCCTTGCTTTTGAGCGCGGTTGACGGAGATTTTTTAGAAGCGGACTTACATGAGTCGCGCCCTCGCTTGGATGAGGTTCCTTTTGATTCAAAAAAGAAGCTCATGGCAAGCTTAAATACATGGACAAAAAAACAGAACATTATTTATTTAAAAGGTGCTCCAGAAAAGGTCTTGAATATGGCAGGACACTATCAAACAGGTAAATCATCTAGGAAACTATCCACGCGCAAGCGCAATAAATTAATAAAATTGTATGAGAAAATGTCTCGCCAGGGTTTGCGCGTGCTTGCAGGCGCTTACAAGGGTGTAGATTTAGGTCATAAAAGTTTTGATGAGCTGCCAGATTATAATGAGGAACTAGTGTTTGTTGGATTTTGGGGAATAAAAGATCCATTGCGCCCTACAGCCGCCCAAACAATAAAAAATACCAAAAAAGCAGGAATTAGAACCATCATAATCACAGGAGATAATAAGCATACTGCATTAGCTATTGCGCGTGAGCTTGGCCTAACTCCTAAACCAGAAGAAATTATTGATGGAAATGATTTAGCAAGCATTCCAGATTCACGGCTTCCTGGGGTAGTAAAAAAAGTAAAAATATTCTCCCGCACAACTCCAGAGGATAAACTTAGAATAGTTTCAGCGCTCCAGAAGAATGGAGATGTGGTTGCAATGACAGGGGACGGAGTAAATGACGCGCCAGCTCTTCAAAAAGCGGACATTGGCGTTGCTTTAGGAAGCGGAACTGATGTTGCAAAAGAAACTGCTGATTTAGTACTTTTGAATAATAATTTTTCAACAATTGTAGCAGCAGTTAGGCAAGGAAGGGTAGTTTTCGACAATATCAAAAAAGTTGTTTTGTATCTTCTTTCTGACAGTTTTTCGGAAATGATAATAATATTTGTTGGCCTTTTGCTGGGGTGGCCTTTGGTTCTTGTTCCTGCTCAAATCCTCTGGATTAATTTAGTTACAGATGGATTGCCTCATTTAGCTTTAACACAAGAGCCAGAAGAGCCGGAAATTATGTCAGAGCCTCCTCAAAAACGCAAAGCGCCTGTATTGGATTTTGAAAGGAAATTCCTTATCGCGTTTATAAGTATTATGACAGCTATCTCTACTCTGGGTCTTTTTTATCTAGTCTACAAAACAAGCGGAGACATCGACAAAGCCCGCACAGTTGCGTTTGCAACATTGGGCATTGATTCTCTTCTTTATGTATTTTCAGTGCGAAGCGTGCGGCATTCAATTTTTGAATCCAGTCCATTCAAAAACAAATGGCTTGTTGCCGCGGTTGTTGGGGGATTCATAATTCAAGTTCTTGGCGTGTATATGCCGTTTTTCCAAAAAGTATTGCGTACTGTCGCGCTCGGGGTTGGGGATTGGGTTTTGATATTGTTCGTGTGTTTTTGGATTATCGCTATAATTGAAATTGTTAAGCACTTTTTTATTGCCCAGCGCAGAATACCAGATAAGAGTGTGTTATGAGGATGAGAGGATGTGAGTCGTGAGTTTTTATGCAGCGAGTTATATATATTAAACAATCAGATATTAGCTGTACTCTTAAAAAGGTACATCGTTCTAAACATTTACGTATTTCTATACACCAAGACAGGCGCGTATTAGTTACTGCTCCATATCATGCAACCTATAGACAAATGGAGCAGTTTTTGGATTCACAAAAAGAATGGGTACAAAAAAAATTGTCAAAACGCCGGAGTCATAAAAGCGTTATCCCGCGAGGAGGGGTTCGTCACTACAAAAAATATAAAGAACAAGCGCGAGTTTTTGTTCATCAAAAACTAGAATACTTTAACCAGTTTTATGGGTTTGAATATAATCGCGTGAGCATTCGCAACC
>CAYOXH010000113.1:0-2344 GCA_964407875.1 uncultured Gammaproteobacteria bacterium | reverse complement strand
CATAACCGGAGCAATTAGCTTAGACAATGTTTCTAATACATATCTAAGAGTACTTAATGCTGCTTTCTTGTCTTTTTCGTCTTCGCCCTTGAACCTATCGCGAGATCTTCGCAAATACCACGTGGAAAGTTCATTAACAAATTCCGCAATAGGCCGGTTAGCTCTATTTAAATCATAATTATCATAAGCCTCTGTAGTATTTTTAATTAACTCATTTGCTTTAGATAAAATCCACTGGTCTAAAATATTTTTACTTTTGTCACTTGAGCGAACTTCACTATCTGTATACATTTCGTAAAATGTCAAAACATTATATAAAATCAAAATAACTTTTTTAACTACCTCATCCACATCTTTTTCGCTGAACCTAAAATCCTCTGCCCGCATAACAGGCGAAGACGAAAGATAGTATCTAACCGCATCAGCTCCGTATTTCTCGAACATATCCATTGGATCTGGATAATTCTGCAAGCGCTTTGACATTTTTTGACCGTCTTCTGCCAAAACCATTCCTCCAACAACAACATTTTTAAATGCTGGCTTTTTTTTGACTCCTGTGGCAATTACATGGAGATAATAGAACCAAGTTCTAGTTTGGTCTACTGCTTCTGAAATAAATTCTGCCGGAAAATTATCATTAAACTTTTTTTCGTTTTCAAATGGATAATGTAGTTGTGCGTATGGCATTGAGCCAGATTCAAACCAACAATCAAGTACATCTGGTATGCGTTTCATTATTCCTTCGCACTCATCGCACTTAAAAGTTATCTCATCTACAAAATGCTTATGCAAATCTTTAACTTTTTTTCCAGATAATTCTTCTAGCTCTTTTACTGATCCTAAAACTTTTTTATGTTTATCATTTTGCGCGCAAACCCAAACTGGCATAACACTTCCCCAAAAACGCTGACGAGAAATTGACCAATCCTTTGCCCCCTCTAGCCAATTTCCAAACCTGCCATCCTTAAGATGATCTGGAACCCAATTAATTTTTTCTGCATTTTTTAGAAGATCCTTTTTTATTTTTTCTACAGCAACAAACCAAGATCCAGTTGAATAATTCAATAGTGGGGAATCACATCTCCAACAATGCGGATAACTGTGGGTGAACTTTTCTTTGCTAAACAATGTATTGTTCTTTGCAAGATATTTAATAATCTTTACATCTGTTTGCTCCACATCTTTTTCCGGATGATCCTCTGTATTGGGCTTGTCTTGGTGTTTGACTTCTAACCCTGCAAAATCTTTAACTTCTTTTTTGAAAGTTCCATCCATATTTACATGCTGAACAAAAGGAATTTTTTCTTGCTGTCTTAATCCATAGTCATCAGCACCAAAGGCAGGAGCGATGTGAACAATACCTGTTCCTTCTTCTGTATTTACAAAATCATTTCCTGCATACACCTTAAATGCATTTTCGCGGCCTTCTACCTCATCATTATCATAATATGGAAACAATGGTTTATATTTTTTTCCTATTAAAGATTTTGCATCTACTTTTCTGGCATCTTTCTGCTCTTTGTCACCAAACACTTCTTCTACGCGATCTTTTGCCAAAATATATTTTGATCCTTCTGAATCTATTTTGACGTACTCAATATCCTCACCAACAGCAACTGCCATGTTTCCTGGTAATGTCCAAGGAGTTGTTGTCCACGCGAGCAAAAAAGTTCCTGGATCGTCCTCTAGTTCAAATTTAACAACTACTGATAAATCTTTTACATCTTTGTATCCTTGTGCAACTTCTGATTGAGCTAAAGTTGTTTCACATCTAGGACAAATATGCATAGAGCGATGCGCTTCGTACAAGAGATCATTATCATATAATTCTTTAAATACCCACCAAACGCTTTCCATGTATTGAAGATCCATGGTCATATACACGCCTTTTGAGTAGTCGCGGTCTCCGCCAGAGGCGGATCCGCCTTGGGCGGAAAAATCAACCCATCGCCCAAGCCTGTCTATGACCTTTCGCCACTCATCCACATATTTTAAAACTTTAGTGCGAGCTGATTCATTAAATTTATCAACCCCAAATTCTACAATATCTTTTTTGTGTTTAAACCCATGTTCTTGCTCCACAATATTTTCTATAGGCAGGCCATGGCAATCCCAACCCCACCTGCGCTCTACCTTGTATCCGCGCATGGTTTGGTAGCGCGGAATCACATCTTTTATAACAGAAACCAAAATATGCCCATAATGAGGCGTGCCAGTTGCAAAAGGCGGGCCATCATAAAAAACATAGTCACCTTTTGGCGACTCCTTGTCCACGGACTTTTGAAATGTCTTGTCTAACCGCCAAAAATCAAGGACTTTTTTCTCTATTTCTGCTTGTTTCATG
>CAYOXH010000112.1:0-2348 GCA_964407875.1 uncultured Gammaproteobacteria bacterium | reverse complement strand
TGAAACAGGCGGGGTAAAACATAGTGTTCCTTTGGACGAAATTATAGGCGGCGGCCCTCAAAAAGATGGCATTCCTTCTATAGATAATCCAAAATATGTTTCAGTTACAGAGGCAAATGATTGGCTTAGTGATGATGAGCCAGGGCTGGCGTTTTCACATAATGGCGTAAATAGATTCTACCCTTTTCAAATATTAGTGTTCCACGAAATTGTTAATGATATTATCGGTGGAAAAAACGTGCTTATAACGTATTGCCCATTGTGTTTATCTGGAATTGTCTTTGATCCTTTGGTTGACGGCGAACATGTGGAATTTGGTACTAGTGGTAAACTATGGCAATCTAACCTAGTTATGTACGATAGAAAAACAGATTCTCTATGGTCACAAATCCTTGGAGAATCAATTGTTGGAGTTAAAACTGGCACTAAACTAGAAGTGCTTCCATTCGACCAAATGCGATTTAGTAATTGGAAGCAAAAATATCCTAAGGGAGAAGTTCTATCTCGTGATACTGGAGCTATAAAATTCTATGGACGTGACCTATATGGAGATTACTATGCCTCGCCTAATGTGTGGTTCCCTACACAAAAACAAGACGACCGCTTAGAGCCAAAGGATTTTGTGCTTGGAGTAGTAATTAATGACAGCGTAAAAGCATATCTCCCAGAAGCAGTTAAAAAAGCTGGTGAATTAGAAGATACTGTAGGAGGGTCAACGCTTATGATACAATATAACAAGGAACTAGACGCAGTGCGTATGTACAAAAAAGAGTCAGATGGCACAATGGAGCGCTTTAATCCAATTCCAAACTTTTGGTTTAGCTGGGTAGCAGTACACCCAGAAACAGAATTATATAAATAGAAAATCGTAAGACATAAGACCTAAGTCGTAAGTTTATGAAAAATATAATCGTAACTATATTAGCAATTACATTATTTGGTGTTGGATGTACCGCAGCAAACGATAAAGATTCATCTCGTGTTTCAAAAGACACAAATACTACACCAATCGTAACTGATACAGATCTAACTGATGAACCACAGAATCAGGAATCTGATTCCGTGGTAAAAACTCCGGTACAAGATCCGGTTATTCAACCCCACAAAATTATTGATGTTGGATTTAAGGATTACAATGGCAATGACATAAAGCTTTCTGACCTACTTGGAAAACCTTTGGTAGTAAACTCATGGGCTGTGTGGTGCCCGTTCTGTGTAAAAGAATTACCAGATTTCGTAAAAGTACAAAAGGAACTTGGCGATAAAGTAACTATTATTTCCATTAACAGACAAGAATCAAAATCCAGAACAGATGAATTTTTAACTGACCTGGGAGTTAGAGATGGGCTCACATTTTGGCTTGATTCAGGCGACAAGTTCTACCAAACAATAGGTGGATTCTCCATGCCAGAAACCATTTTGATTGATGTAAACGGACAGCTTGTTGACCACAAACGCGGCACCATGGATGATAAAGAATTACGCAAAAGAATAAAAGAGAATCTTGGTATCTAATACCACCCAACCCCCAACCCTCTAATTCCCTAATTCTCAATCCTATGGACTTCACGCTCATCATCCCAACATTTATAGCAGGAATAATCACGTTCCTAGCGCCCTGCACTTTGCCATTAGTGCCAGGTTATTTGGCATTTATTAGCGGATCCTCACTTGAGGACTTAAAAGACCCACTTAAAGCGCCTGCAGTTAAAAAGAAAATTTTTATAAATGGCGTATTTTTTATTCTCGGGTTTAGCGCCTTGTTTGTAATATTTGGATCCTTGCTTGGGCTTGCTGGAAGCGCTGTTGCTACATACAGAATTTGGCTAACTCGAGTTGGCGGGGTTTTAGTTATTTTGTTTGGTTTGTTTATGGTTGGCCTTATTAAACTGCCAGCCCTGAACCATGAAAAACGACTTAAGATGCCTGCTTTTTTAACAGTAGGCAAAAAATCCAGCTCATTTTTAATGGGCTCTGCTTTTGCTGTTGGCTGGTCCCCTTGTGTTGGGCCAGTTCTTGGAGCAGTCCTTGTACTTGCTTCTACAACCGCGACCGTTGGCCAAGGCGCATTCCTGTTAGCAGTTTTTTCCGCAGGGCTTGCTGTTCCGTTTTTACTCGTAGCCCTAGGAATCGGGCATGCGTCACAGCGAATTGCCGCTATTTCAAAATATTTAAAATGGATTTCAATTATTGGCGGCGTCTTCCTTATTGCCCTAGGAATTTTGCTTTTGACCAATAACATGGCGCTTTTGGTTTCTTGGGGTTTTAGAGTGCTAGAAAAATTCAATTACAGTGAAATACAATCGTTGTTGTAAAAAAAACGCAAAATTGTAGGGTCAAGACATGTC
>CAYOXH010000111.1:0-2368 GCA_964407875.1 uncultured Gammaproteobacteria bacterium | reverse complement strand
CTGGGGCATCATTTTTGTGGTACACAGAGCAAAGATTTATACGCGCAACAATTCCTTTTGTGTCAAAATTTATTAATGGTCATAATTTAACTTTAATTGGCATTGTTTGGATTATAGGGGTCTTGATTTTTGCTTATTTGGCGCAGCAAAATATATATTGGCTCTGGGGATCTTCGGTTATATTAATCCTGCATTGGTTTACAGATTCATTTGACGGAGCTGTTGGAAGATATCAAAACTCTGGGCTTGTGAGGTGGGGGTATTATATGGATCATTTGCTGGATTTTATATTTATATCTTCAATTTTTATTGGATATGGTTTTTTATTGCGTCCAGATTCTATTCTTTGGCTTTTTGGAATGATTGTGGTAATTGGCGCTTTTATGGCTAATTCTTTTTTGGCGTACTCTGTCTTAAATAAATTTCGTATAAGTTATTTTAAATTCGGTCCAACCGAAGGAAGAATAATTTTAATTGTACTAAATACGATTATTATATATAATGGAATTTCGTACGTCGAAAATATATTGCCATATGTGGTGGCATTCTTTATTATATATATGTCAGCAACTATTTATAGGACACAAAAGGCGGTTTATAAGGTAGATATGGACACGAAAAAATAAAAAGAACCGCTCTTGACATAAAATAAGAACTCTATTAGTATAACCATACTTATATATTGCGAATATTGCAGTAAAAAAGTTAAATAAAATTACTATTTTTTAAGAGTAAATCTCTTAGATTATTTATATTTTGTCTTGATCATGGCTTACAAGCCCAAATCAAAACCACATAAAAAAGGGAGCAATAATGCTCCAGAATCTGATACCTCAAAAACCCACAGGCCTGAACCGACTGATTCGGATCAGCCAGAGGGTTTTAATGTTAATAAAAAGGGGTTTATTGAAGTAGATGGCAAGATATTAGAGTTGCTGCCGAACGCGACTTTTAAGGTTGAACTTACGAATGGACACGAAATTTTAGCTCATCTATCTGGAAGAATGAGAATGTATAAGATTCGTATTTTGCCGTTTGATGAAGTTAAAGTAGAAATGAGCCCATATGATACAAGCAAGGGCAGGATTACATATAGATACTAATTATGAAAGTAAGATCATCTGTAAAACCAATGTGCAGGGATTGCAAGGTTGTGCGTAGAAAGCGCAGGGTTGTTGTAATTTGCAAAAATCCCAAACACAAGCAAAGACAAGGATAACCCAGTTTTGCAGTTTAACAGTTGGTCAGTTTAACAGTTTTGCGCCTTAGGCGCTTAGCCGGACTGACAAACTGTTAAACTGACAAACTGACTAACCATATTATGGCACGTATAGCAGGAATCAATTTACCAGACAAGAAAAGGATAGCAATTGCGTTATCTTATATTAAAGGAATCGGCAAAAGCCGTGCTGAGCTTATTTTATCAGAAGCAGGCGTTGACAAAAACAAGCGCGCTAGCGAGGTCTCAGAAGAAGAAGTTAACAAGATTAGGCAAGTAATTGATGCCAAAGGATTTATAGTAGAAGGAGAATTACAAAGGTCTGTTTTATCCAATATTAAGCGCTTGCGCGAAATTGGAACTTGGCGCGGCTTGCGGCATGCAAAACATTTACCAGTACGGGGACAGAGAACAAAGACAAATTCAAGAACAGTTCGCGGAAACGTCAGAAAAACAACAGCATCCGGCAGAAAATCAGCCGCGCAAAAAACCTAGACATACATCGTATTTATAGCTTATGACAGAAGAAACAACCAAACAAGAACCAACTAAGAAACCTGCCGCAAAGCGAAAGAAAAAGACAAAGGTATCCCTCAAAACTGGCGTTGCCTATGTTAATGCGACCTATAATAACACTATTATAAGTATTGCAGATACATCAGGTAATATTGTTGCTTGGTGCAGCGCTGGTAAATCAGGGTTCAAGGGTCCTAAAAAATCAACACCATATGCTGCTGGAATTATTGTTCGGGAATTAGCGGATTTTGTTAAGGGTTCGGGCTTAAGCGAAGTAAGCGTTATTGTTAAGGGTGTTGGCATGGGCAGAGATTCTGCAATTCGGGGGCTTTCTGGCCTTGGTTTGCAAATTACTTCTATTAAGGATAAAACACCTGTGCCGCATAATGGTCCGCGTCCAAAAAAACCAAGAAGAGTATGATAATTTAGTTTGTCAGTTGGTCAGTTTTACAGTTTATCAGTTAAGCGCATAAGACGCAGAACTGATAAACTGACCAACTGTTAAACTGTTAAACTGAAACTATGGCTAGAGATTTATCACCAAAATTTAAAAGGTCTAGGAGAGAAGGTGTTGATTTGCATCCTGATTTAGACAAAGCAGGAGGCGCTAAGTCACCATTAACAAGGAAATCA
>CAYOXH010000110.1:0-2377 GCA_964407875.1 uncultured Gammaproteobacteria bacterium | reverse complement strand
TCAAATACCTACTTAATGCAAGCCAAGTGGCTAATACGGAAATTACTACTATGCCTATTAACTCTGCTCCAAAAATAACAAAAATATTGCTGCTTAAATAATCAATTAATGTAAAATCAACAGGGCCAAGCAATCCCACAACATAAGGATCAGAAAAATTAGCAACTAAGTATGCCAGCGCAAAAGTTATAAAACTTCCAACAAAAGCATAAATAATTGCTTCCCCAACAAAAGGCCCGCGAACAAACCAGTTAGATGCGCCAACTAATTTCATAATCCCAATTTCATCACGATGCGTGTATATTGCAATGCGAATAGTATTTACAATCACTAAAATCGAAATCAAAGCAAAGAAAAAGGTAATTCCCCATCCCAATCTAGCGACTTGAGTAGAAATTCCTTCTAATTTTTTGATAACATAGGTATTATCATCAAAATTCTGATTATCAATTAACACAGCATACTGGGGAGTGGCATTTAATATATCAACAACTTTTTGATAATCCTCTGTTTCGTGCGTGCTTACTATAAGCGTATCTCCTAAAGGATTATTATCTAATTCTTTTAGTGATTCTAAAATTAAGGGGCTATCATTATATTGCTGGCGAAGTTTTTCTAAGGCATCTGATTTTGAGACATAGGTTACATCCTTAACATAGGAAAGCGCTTCTATATTTGTTTGCACCGCAAAAATCTGCTCTGGTGTTGTTGTTGGCTTAAAATAAACACTTACATCTACCTTTGATTCAACTAATTTTATTGCTTGATCCATTACCGCGTTTACAAAAATCAATGAAGTAACAGAAAACAAAGTTAAGATTATTATTGTAATCGTAACAATAGAAAGCCAAATATTTCTTGCGAAGTTTTGGACAGAAAATTTTAAAATTCGCGATAATGAAAGTAAAAGCATATTAGAGCCATCATCCTGAGGCCGAGAGTACTCGGCATAAACTCCACTGAGTGAAGTCGAAGGATGACGTAGTTCTTATAATAAGTATTTTCCTCGCTGCCTGTCGCTGATAATTACACCATCTTCCAACGTAACAACGCGCTTGCGTAAGGCATTCACAATTTCACGGTTATGGGTTACAAGAATGATAGTTGTTCCAAAATCATTAATCTTTTTTAATAATTCAATAATATCCCGAGAGTTGATAGAATCTAAATTTCCTGTTGGCTCATCAGCTACCAAAATTTTTGGACGATGAGCAAGCGATCTGGCAACCACAACACGCTGTTGCTCTCCACCAGATATCTGGTTGGGAAATCTATGCATATTTTTTTCTAAGCCAACAATCTTTAGCACCTGTGGAGCGATTTCGGCAATTTTATCTTTTGTCTCCCCAGCTACTTGCAAAGCAAAAGCAACATTTTCAAATAATGTTTTTCTTGGCAATAATTTAAAATCCTGAAACACAACACCAATTTGGCGCCTAAGTGTTGGGATTTCCTTGTACTTAATTCCAGTAATATCCCAGCCGCCAATAGTAATTTCTCCTTTGCTTGGCCTCTCCTCTGCCAAAATAAGCTTTACCAATGTTGTCTTTCCAGTACCGCTTTGCCCAACAATTGATATAAATTCTCCTGGAGCTATATCAAGATTTATATTCTTTAAGGCGACAGATTGACCTGGATAAATTTTACTGACGTTTTTGAAATGCAGCATAGCATTGTGTTCCTGACAAAATAAAAAATTGACTCATCTTTATTAACATACTATATTATAACACAAAGAGGCATTTTTTTCACTATTAAACCAGCCACCTTAGCTCAGTTGGCAGAGCAACACATTCGTAACGTGTAGGTCCGCGGTTCGATTCCGCGAGGTGGCTCCACAAACTATGAAAGTCAAAGAAATAATGAAAACACAACTTATCACTATTCCAAAGGAAACAAGCTGCAAAGAAGCGGCACGTATACTGCTAAAAGAAAAAATTAGCGGCGCGCCTGTAGTTGATGATACAGGAAAACTTATTGGCATTATTTCTGAAAAAGACGTGTTTCGATCTCTGTTTCCAGAACATAAAGAGTTTCATGAATCTCCTGAATCATATCTTGAATTTGAAGAAATGGAATATAACGCGCGGAGTGCCGCTGAGGAAAAAAAAGTAAATGATGTGATGACTGATCGCTTGATAACTGCTAATCCAGAAACACCAATACTAAAAATAGGTGCGCTTATGATTGCAAGCGGCATACACCGCGTCCCTGTTTTAAAAAAAGGAAAACTAATCGGCATAGCAACACGCCGCGACATTTACCGCGCTATTATGCGCGAGTATTTTGAATTGTGGGATGTTATGGAAAAATAGGTTAGCGGGATTAGTACAATGGCAGTACGCTAGCTTCCCAAGCTAGAGACGCGAGTTCGATT
>CAYOXH010000109.1:0-2379 GCA_964407875.1 uncultured Gammaproteobacteria bacterium | reverse complement strand
AGATATGGTTATAATCATATAGCATTTTGCAAAAAATAAAAAAGGTACTTGACAATTCTTATATAACTGTATATAATGAAACTTACATCATCAGGAATAGTCTTGATGATTCTTATTGTAAGTCGAAATTAGCGGAATAAACCGCCATTCCGGCTCACACAAAGGAGATATGATGACCAAATCATCACCAGCTCGGATAATACGGCGAGAGCTTATAAAAAAACGTATTAATGTAGAAGACCTTACCATTACAGTGAAAGAATTATATGATGAGTTTTCCACTGGGAAACTTATTGTTCTGCATGTTTGGTTGCAAAGAATGTGTCGCAAATCAAATTGGCAGCTTAAGGAGTGGAAGGCGGTCAAAGAATATTTGGAAGCTTTCTTTCATGGCGAATCAAACATTCAGCCATTTTATAAGGTAAGTATTGATGTTCTGCTTTCTCAAGTCGAGGAAGATATGGAATATGTTACTGCTAATCTTAGTAAAGAAGCGTATAAAGAAATTGTTGATTCTCTTAAAAAGCAAAAGGGAGATGGCGCTGAATATGTTCTTTTGGATGGTCAAAATCGCTTGGTAGTTTGCTTGCTAGAATTTTTTAATTCTACTATGAAGTTTACTAATTATCCGAATGGATTTGATATCGAAACAGCTGATATTAAAGAGACAGAAGATAAAAATGGTGATATACACTATAGTTTTAATAAATTAGAATTTAAGAAAACTCTTAACGATTTTCAGTTTGAAGATTTAAAAGATACTCTCTTTAAAGACCCTGATAACAACACAAAATATTCTCAGTCTCAATGGGCTTTTTGGAATACGCCAGTGGATATGAAAGTTTGTCTCTCTGGAAAGCTTAGTGATATTGTTAAGTCATTGGTTAATTTGAACAAGAATTCATCATGGGGTGAAATTGAACATGCTCTTGTTGAAGTAAAGCCACTTAGCTATAGAATCAATCGTGCAATTTTTATGAATGCACTTATAATTGCACTATTTGGTAATGTGGAATCGGCTCGAAATATTGGTTTTAAACCGAAAAATAAGTTGAAGAAGGACGCCGTTCCAAATCCCGATCTAAATGGCGAGCTAAATGATCAACAGCTTTGGAAGGGACATGTCTCCGATTTTAGTGGTGGATATGAACTTGAGAAAAAAGGTCATGGTAGATTTCTCTGTGAATTAATTTATTATGTGGTGAAAAAGGGTCAGAATGGCTTTGGTGGTGAACCTATTCTTTGCCAGATGATTCGCAATAGTGATCAATCAGATGCAAGCTTAATTGCCCATGATAAAGTCAAGGATTTTTTAGAATGGGTTTCTAAATCATATGCATGTCTGGCAACTCCTGATTTGATAAAGGCTAATAAGCCATTTTCACGGGAATTTTTGAGGTCGCTATTAATCATGATTGAAATAATGACTGATAAAGATCATTCTCATCATTACAAGTCTCCTATTAAGTTGGCTAAGGGAGTAAAGCAGATTTCTAAAGGTAAGGAATTAATTGAAGAACTCCTTGCTTGGCATCTTAAAAAGAAAGACCCAAAGAAAAAAACTGTGAACAGTGGCTCTAAAGTTGTTTATAAAAATTCAGATTTCGATGATTATGGTGCTCCGTTAAGTGGAACATATGCAGCAGATACACTTTCTGCGGCAAGTGCTGATTGTCAAAAGGATCGAGCTGATCATATTTTTGGTTTTATAAACGAGAATTTTGGCCGATGGATTAAGAATAATTACTTTCACGATGCCGATAGTTTAAGAGGCACTGTGTCTGAACACACCAGAGAAGCGGCCCGCCGCAGTACTGGTGGATTGGACGGTTACACTGGTGAACCGCTTTCTAGAAAGGTATCCTCTCATGTAGAGCATATTATTTCTCTGAACGGCCCGTCAAGGGGCATTAATCCAAAAACAGGAGAGCCAACTGAAATTTTGATGACAAATAAAGAAACTAATCTGGAGAAAAGTAGTAAGATATAAAAAGGAATTTTGAATGGCATTAAGAGATTAACTTAATAAAATTATAAATAGGGATAGTGGGCACTGTCCCTATTATTTTGTTTATGGATAAGGAGATACATTGATGTCTTTACAACCCTATGTTCGGCAATTAAACCCCCGAAACGAATCCTATACTCCCCCTGTAGATAAAATACAGAATTTTTTATCTGAAGCAGATACCGGCGCAGCTACTCGAATGGAGCAAGCAATTGTTGTTGGGTATAATATTAATAAAGGATTTGATGAGGATGCTGCTGTTGAAAAAGCAGAAATTCCCCCTGTAGAATGGGAAAAAACGAAAAAAGCTCTAGGGGAATCTGGTCTTAAACAGGGTTCAGATATTGCAGTTAAATTAGAAGCCGGAAGTT
>CAYOXH010000108.1:0-2391 GCA_964407875.1 uncultured Gammaproteobacteria bacterium | reverse complement strand
AAGATAAAAAATGTTGTCCACAATCTAAAACATTTGACATATGATACACTATATACTATCTTTGCAAGCGGCACGACCAAGGATGCTAGTAAAATGATTAAGCAATTAGCCAAAATAAGTGATAAACTTATCTTGACAATAGTAAAAGGAAAAGGCAAATCATTCTATACTCCAAGCGAACTTAGTCAATTTGCAAAATCATTTAAAAACAAATCACTAGAAAAAAATCCCAAAAAAGCACTCACAAGAATACTTAGAAAGTTAAATAAGAATGATTGCTTACTGATCACTGGTTCGTTCTATTTGGTAGGTGAACTTAGAAAAAATTGGATCAGTGAAGATAATATTTTAAAGAACAGAACACATGTCTAATCTAGTAATAGTTGAATCCCCAACTAAAGCAAAAACAATTACTAAATATTTAGGAAAGGATTATATAATCAAATCTTCATTTGGCCATCTTCGTGATCTTCCAAAAAAAGATATTGGTGTTGATGTTAATGATCATTATGAGCCAACATATGTTGTAGATGATGAGAAAAAGCAAAAAACCGTTGATGAACTTAAAAAAGCAGCCGCATCAAGTAAGTACATATACTTCGCAACTGATGAGGACAGAGAAGGCGAGGCAATTGCTTGGCATTTAGTTGAACTATTAAAACCTAAAAAGGAACAAGTTAAGCGCATCACTTTCCATGAAATTACAAAAAGCGCTATTGAAGAATCACTAAAAAATCCACGTAATATTGATATGAAGCGTGTTAACGCCCAGCAAGCGCGCAGAATTTTGGATCGTTTAGTTGGATATGAACTATCCCCTTTCTTATGGAATAAGGTAGCGCGAGGGCTAAGTGCCGGAAGAGTACAATCTGTTGCAGTTCGGTTGATTGTGGAACGTGAACGTGAAATCCAAAAATTTAAAGCGCAAGAATACTGGACCATTGATACTATTTTTGTAAAGACGCAAAACCTTGCGTCTCTCTCTAGCGCAAGCAAACCCCTTGACGAAAAAAACTTGCCAGAAGGATGCTTTGTTGCAAAACTGCATTCAATCAATGGTGATGCCTTAAAAAAATTTGACATTGGTGATGAAGAACATGCTAAAAAAATTGAAAAGGGCTTAGATAACGCCAAGTATGATATTTCAAAAATTACTAAAAAGGAAACTAAGAAAAAACCTTCCCCCCCGTTTACCACATCAAGCTTACAACAAGATGGAAACCATAAACTAGGATTTTCCGCAAAGCAAACCATGAGAGTGGCACAGCAGTTGTACGAGCAAGGTTACATAACCTACATGCGTACTGATTCTGTTAATCTTTCAACTAAATTTTTAGACGACTCAAAAGCATATATAGATAAAAACTTTGGTAAGAATTATTCATTAAGCGAGCCGCGCCTATTTAAAGCAAAATCAAAAACAGCCCAAGAAGCGCATGAGGCAATCCGCCCAACAGAAGCAGCCCAAGACCCTGATTCCCTTAAATCTGCTTTAGACCCTCATCAGGAGCGGCTTTATAGCTTAATTTGGAGGAGGGCCGTAGCTAGCCAAATGCCAGAGGCAATCATGGACAATACCTCTATTGATATTTCGACCAAGACAGATGCGGATTATATGTTCCGCGCAACAGGGCAGACCGTTAAGTTTGATGGATTTTTAAAGGTCTATCCAGGAGCTCAAAAAGAAGATCTACTTCCAAAACTAGATAAAAAAGAAGTGGTTGATTTAGCAAAACTCACTCCAAACCAACACTTTACTGAACCTCCTGCGCGCTATTCTGACGCAACACTGGTTAAGGCCTTAGAAGAATTTGAAATCGGAAGGCCATCAACCTATGCCCCGACCATAAGCACGGTAATTGATCGAGGATATGTGGAGCGTATAGAAAATAGACGCTTAAAGCCAACTGACATAGCATTCCTCGTAACTGATGTTTTGGTTGAACATTTCCCAAATGTGACTGATTATAAATTTACAGCAAGAATGGAAGATGAGCTTGATGAAATAGCTGAAGGAAAATTAGAATGGGAAAAATCTATTGATGACTTTTATCAGCCATTTAAAAAAAATCTCATGGAAAAAACAGAAACTTTGGACAAAAAAGATCTTACAGAAGAAAAAACAGACGAGGTCTGCGACAAATGCGAAAAGCCAATGATAATTAAAACAGGGCGCTTTGGCAGGTTCTTAGCTTGCACAGGATACCCAGATTGTAAAAATACTAAACCAATTAATGGGGATGGTGAGCCAGAAGAACCCGAAACAACAGACGAAAAATGCGAAGACTGCGGTAGCCCTATGCAATTTAAGCACGGAAGATTTGGT
This sequence comes from uncultured Gammaproteobacteria bacterium, assembly GCA_964407875.1. Classification (GTDB taxonomy): domain Bacteria; phylum Patescibacteriota; class Patescibacteriia; order UBA2169; family UBA2169; genus CAYOXH01. Next base: position 65 of record CAYOXH010000108.1, on the reverse strand, counting down.
AAGTTCTTAGGATGTACTAAATATCCAGACTGTAAAGGAATTAAAAATATAGAAAAAGGCACAGG
>CAYOXH010000107.1:0-2402 GCA_964407875.1 uncultured Gammaproteobacteria bacterium | reverse complement strand
GACCCAGATTGTACAGTATCAGGATGCACTAATCCACAATTGGCTCTTGGGTACTGCATAAAGCACCACCGCAGGTGGTTACGTTATGGTCGTTTGTCCAAAAAACTAAAACCACCTAGTCGTAAGGCAGCAAATTCAAACACATAAGTTCTGGCAGAAGCAACATACTGCCAGAACTTTTCACTTATATAGACATTGGTTACTGATTGCGATACAATCAATAGTGAAATATATTAATCAAAAAAATATGAAATCACTTCAAAAAGTATTTGATCTTATTACTAAGACAGGGGATAGATGCATTGTTGTATCAGAAGAGCTTAGCGAAGTATACGCCATCATGTCATTAAAGGAATATGAGCGAATAATGCTAGGAAAGGCAGAAGTAGCTGATTTGACAGAAGACGAACTTTTAGATAGAATCAATCGCGATATTGCAGTGTGGAAAAGCCAGCAACAAGAGGAGCAAGATACTGAAGTTGAAATTCCTGAATCACCTGAATTTGAGCAAGATTTAGGGCTAACAGATATAGAATTAGGTGATAATTTGGCTAATAATAGTAAAAATTATCAAGGATGGAGTGATTGGGATGAGGATACAGAAGAAGATGATTTTGAAGAAGAGCCGTATTATTTTGAAAAAGCATAGGTAAATACTTGCATTTCTGCTATTTTCTGTTATAATTTGGAAGTTGAAAATTAATTTATAAGTTAAAAATATGGCTGAACAATTTGATAGATCAAAACCACATATTAATGTGGGAACCATTGGCCACGTTGACCATGGTAAAACAACCCTTACAGCAGCAATGCTTAAGGTTTTAGCTGAAAAAGGACTAACTGCTTCAGAGAAGTCAGTTGACCAAATCGATAACTCTCCAGAAGAAAAAGACCGTGGCATTACAATTGCTACTACTCATGTTGAATATGAATCAGAAAATAGGCATTATGCTCACGTTGACTGCCCAGGACATGCTGACTATGTAAAAAACATGATTACAGGTGCCGCTCAGATGGACGGCGCTATTTTGGTTGTATCTGCGACAGACGGCCCTATGCCCCAAACCAGAGAGCATATTTTGTTAGCGCGCCAAGTTGGAGTTCCTTATATTGTTGTGTTTATTAACAAAGTAGATCAGGTTAGCGACGCGGAATTAGTTGATTTAGTTGAAGAGGAAATTCGCGATCTTCTTAAAAAGTATGAATTTCCTGGGGATGACATTCCAGTAATCCGTGGAAGCGCTTTAAAGGCGCTTGAGAACCCTGATGACGAAGAGGCCACTAAGCCAATTATGGAACTAATTGCCGCATTAGATGAAAAAATCGCAGAGCCAAAGCGCGATGTTGAAAAGCCATTCTTAATGCCAGTTGAAGACATCTTTTCTATCGAAGGCAGAGGAACAGTTGTTACAGGAAGAATTGAGCGCGGAATTGTTAAAGTAAACGAAGAAATTGAAATCATTGGAATCCGTGATACTTCTAAAACAGTTGTAACTGGAGTAGAAATGTTTAACAAGAATCTAGACGAGGGACGCGCAGGAGACAACGCAGGTATATTGCTTCGTGGAACAAAAAAGGAAGATGTAGAGCGCGGACAAGTTCTTGCAAAACCAGGAACAGTAACTCCTCATACAGAGTTTGACGCAGAGATTTATATCCTTTCAAAAGAAGAAGGCGGCAGGCATACTCCATTCTTTAAAGGATATAAGCCCCAGTTTTATATCCGAACAACTGATGTGACAGGTGAAGTGCAATTGCCAGAAGCAACAGAAATGGTTATGCCAGGAGACACAGTAAGCTTAAAGATTAAGCTTGGCTCGCCTATCGCGCTCGAGGAACAGCAAAGGTTTGCTATTCGCGAAGGCGGTAAAACAGTAGGGGCAGGTGTTGTTACCAAGATAAACAAATAATTTATTCATATAGAGAGGCGCATATTTGCGCCTCTCTATAGTTATCGAAAAAATACATGGCAGAAAAAAAGTCCACTGATAAAAAAAGCGGGGAACCGGAGAATGATGCTGTAAAGCAGAGAATACGCATTAAGATTCGCGCGTATGACAGCAAGATCATTGATCAATCTACTAGAACTATTATAGAAACAGCAGAGCGAAGCGGTGTTGAGATTTCTGGACCAATTCCTTTGCCAACAGAAAAAACAAAGTATACTGTAAATAGTTCAACCTTTGTGCATAAGAGTTCAAAGGACCAGTATGAAATGAGAATCCATAAGCGGCTAATTGATATTTTAGACCCAACACCAAAAACAGTTGATTCATTAATGAATCTTAATTTGCCGTCAGGCGTTGACATTGAGATAAAAATGTAGGTAATGTCATGGTCAATGATGTCCCATAATGGGTGACAGTTGGCACTGATAAAATCTATACAGGAGTTTAAACTTT
>CAYOXH010000106.1:0-2415 GCA_964407875.1 uncultured Gammaproteobacteria bacterium | reverse complement strand
GATTTTATTATGAAGTAGAGCTTAGAGTTTACGACATTATGTGGAGATGTCTGGCTAAGTATATGCCTGAAAGATTGTCTGCTGGTCATTTTGCCTCGGTTTGTGGTACGTTTATTGGAGGCACCCATCCAGATACGGGCCGTCAATATACTATAATTGAAGCTCAAGTGGGAGGCTGGGGAGGAAGAGATGGGTCAGATGGAAATCATGCTATGTTTAGTGGGTTTCATGGAGAAACCTATAACTGCCCTGCTGAAATTAATGAATCAAGAAACGGACTTTGGGTTGATCAACTATCCCTTAATACTGAGCCAGGAGGAGAAGGAAAATATACTGGCGGTAGGGGAATTGTTATGGACTACAGGATTCGTGCTGAAGATGGATACTTAACAGCTGGATACACAAGATCAAAATTTCCTGCTTGGTCTCTTGAAGGTGGCAACGAAGGATCATCAAACTATGTTGAACATCTGCCTGTAAACGGAAAAAGCGAAAGGTTTGCATTTGTTTCAGGGTTAAGCCTTAAAAAAGACGACGTCATTAGAGTTGTTACTGGAAATGGGGGTGGCTTGGGAGACCCAAAATCTAGAGACCAAGCGCTGGTAAAAGAAGATCTTAGAAATGAACTCATAACGCCAGAAGTAGCAAGAAAAGTTTATGGCCTAAAAGAGGCCTAGTTAAGGCTTATAATTTTTTTATTAGGTACAGATCAGATTATGGAGAGTTTATGCAAAATAAAATAGACTCGCTAAGAGTTAGAATGAAAGACAACAACGTTGACTTAGTGGTTCTTGGACCTGGAACACATATGAACTGGTTATTGGGCTTCAACCCCTACCCCGATGAAAGGCCCTGCATGCTTTTAATAGGAAAAGAAAAAGAGGCGTTTTTAATGCCATCTGTTAACGCAGAAGATGCGAGAAAGAGAACTGATATAGAAATTACTAGCTGGAAAGATGAAGATGGACCAGACCAAGCGCTTAAGGATGCGCTCTTATATATTGGTGAAAGCACTGCAAAACACATTGCCATAGATGAGGCAATGCGCTCTCACTTTGCTTTAATCGTTATAGAAGCGCTACCAAATCCAACCTATGAATTTACTACCTCAACAATTGGCGCTTTAAGGATGCGAAAAGACCAGACAGAATTCATAAACCTTAAAGAAAATGCCTTGATAGATGATCGTGCAATGCAAGCGGGTTTTGCTGCAATTAAAGAAGGGGTAACTGAACTTGAAATTGGTGAAGCAATAAATAAACATTTTATCTCTGAGGGAGCGAAGCCTCAATTTTGCATTGTAGGTTCCGGCCCCAATGGAGCTTTTCCTCATCATCATACAGGTGATAGAAAAGTAAAATATGGTGACGCTGTTTTAATAGATATTGGCGGGAGAAAAGGAACTTTTCCAAGTGATATGACTCGAATGTCAGTTCTCGGTGAGCCGCCAGAAGGTTATCTAGAAGTTCATGCAATTGTTGAACGTGCTGTGCAGGCCGCTATGGCTGCTGCAAAACCTGGCGCAATGGCAAAAGATGTTGACGCGGCAGCCAGAGGCGTAATTACAGAAGCCGGTTATGGAGAATTTTTTGTACACCGAACAGGTCACGGGCTTGGTATCGATATTCACGAGCCCCCATACATAACAGCCACCTCTGAAGTGATTCTTGATGAGGGAATGGTGTTCTCAATTGAGCCAGGGATTTACCTTCAAGGCAGGTTTGGTGTAAGGCTTGAGGAAATTGTAATCTTAAGAGCTGATGGCCCAGAAATTCTTTCAGAGCTTACACGTGAACTCAACATCATAAAGTAGTCGAATGTCAGAATTATCAATTCAAATTAATTGGGTCCGAAAAGAATCAGAACTGATTTCAGGTCAATTCTCAAGTGAGCACGAAGTGGTTTACAATGAGACATTCAAAGTTAGGTCTGATGCTGCAGCTGACTGGGGTGGTAACGCTACCAATACAAACCCTGAACAGGCCTTAGCTGCATCAATAAGTAGTTGTCATATGATGACATTTTTAGCTTTAGCAGCAAAGATGAAATGGCCAGTTTGTGATTATAAGGACCGCGCTGTAGCCTATTTGGGGAAAAATCCAAAAGGCCAAATGTGCGTTAATCGAATTGATCTAAACCCAGTAGTGAGTTTTGATGACAACTTTGAAGTCAATGAGACTAGCCTTGAAAAAATGCATGACCGCGCCCACAGATATTGTTTCATTGCAAACTCGTTAGATGAAAGCGTAGAGGTCAACATTAATAAAGCATAAGTTTTTAAGAATTTTTAATAATATAGAGCTGATTTTATGAGCAATGCTAACAATCCTAGAGAGCAAGATTTGTTGATGCAAGAGTTGACTCAAGATGGCATATTACGCCTTACGATGAACGATCAAAAAAGCCGAAATGCTC
>CAYOXH010000105.1:0-2426 GCA_964407875.1 uncultured Gammaproteobacteria bacterium | reverse complement strand
ACATGATTGCTCCGCGAATGCTTGACTATAACGATCATGATAAGATCGACAATCTTGGAATTGTTTTGATGACAAGCGGATTACCTTTTAACCGATTAAACGAAAATCAAAAATTGTTTTGTCCTTCTGCTGGATGTGCTTTGTATTCAAAAAAATTATTGGAGACCGTTGGCATGTTTGATCCAACCTATTTCTGTTATACCGAAGACCTTGACCTTGGGTGGCGCGCGCGCAATTCTGGTTTTGGCGCTGGATATGCAACAAAAGCGATTGTATATCACAAGGGATCTGCGTCAACAAGCAAGTTATCTGATTTTGCTGTGTACCACACTTACCGCAACTTGCTTTGGACGCAATTCAAAAATTTGCCAGCAATTCTTTTATTATGGCAATCCCCATGGCTTTTAGCTGGACGCGTGTTTATATTTTTCTTTTACATACTAAAAGGACGCGCAAGGGTAATTCTTAAGTCCTATGTTCATGGTGAATCAGGAGCATTGTTGATGTTCAAAAAAAGAACAAAAAATCTAAAAAAGAAAACCGTCTCAAACAAAAAAGTCCTCTCTTGGTTTGAGGCAGGATTGTTTCCAAAAAACTTGATAAAAAAATAAGCGCCAAAAAATCCGCCAAAAGGCGGACTTTTTGTAAGTGCTAGCTTAGTGTAGTACACTGGACTTATCATTCACAATCAGTATAACACACATTATAAAAAAGTCAAGTATTTTACTAACAGGACGTGGAGATGTGGGGATTCGAACCCCGAGCACTCGGAATGATAAGTCCAGTGCTGCACCAAGCCATCCACACGTCATTTTAATTATATCATAAATTTAATTAGTCCTCTCTATCCTCCAAACATGCACATCCCCAATCCTCTTCGGCTCTCCAAGTAGTTTAACTGTCTTATCTAGCACACGATCATTAATCCAGCGATTCTCTGTCATATAGTAGCAAACCGAAGCATCAGTAATCGCAAACGCACCATTTATCCATGTCTGGGATGGCGCTTTTGACATACCCTCAAAAATCTTAACACGCTCTGGTTGAGCATATTCTTGATATACTGGGAAATTCCCTGCCGTGATTCTACGTCCAGAGACCGCCTCTAATCCTAATAATGGCCATGTGTTCGCGATAACGCAATATGGTTCTGGATCTTGTTGGTGTTCGCTCCAGACAATACGCGCAGATTCTAACTCATCTGCTGTAACAAGCTGAAGCTTGGGCCCAGACGCATATGTTGAAGTTGCGGCAAAGGCCAGGAAGAAGGTTATAGCTAGAATCTTTTTGCGTTGAGGAATTCGTATCCGTTTTTCGGATAGAAATTGCCAAATTCCCCATCCCAAAAACAATATCATAAAAAAGACAATTGTCTCGTTCAACCTTCGGGCCAAGATATGAACTCCATCGGTAAATGACCATGAGATAAAGTAAGAAAGAAGTATGATGATAAACAGAATAGCGATGAGAGTCAAAGTTTTATTGTCATCCCGACCGAAGTGACTCGTTGTACTCAACGAGGAACGAAGTGGAGGGATCTCTTTTTCTGAAGAAAGAGATTCCTCCACTCGTGAGTACACTTGGTCGGAATGACAGTGGCGACGATATAGCTTGAGAAGTCGATACACACCCCACGCAATAATTGTCCACACTGTCATGGAAACAATAAATGGAACTACTCTGTATGAGAATAAAGGAAGCCGTGATAAGCTTTCTTTTGACTGATTAAATAAAAAATTTCCTTGGTCAATAAAATCAGGGGGCACTACTATTCCAATAAATCCGGACAAGCGGCCAAAAGAATCTGCTAAAGCGTCTATTATTCCAATAGCTGACAAAGAGCCACTAGCATACATAGAAAGTCCTTGAAAAATTTCTAAAAACGGAATAGCAAATATTGAAATAATAACAATCAATCCAAAAATAGTTCTATCGCGCCATTTAAGACGCTTATCCGAGAATCCAAATTTAAGTTTAAAACGATACCAATGCTTACGGTCTATAAATAACTTTCTCCATGCAATTGAAAGCGCTCCTATAAGCAACAACATAAAAAAGTTAAGAATATATCCCCAATAAAATACCAAGGACAATGCGCTTGCTGCGTACATTGTAGATCGCTTTCCTTGTTTTACATAATACATCCACAGTAATAATACAAAAAAGAAAAACAAATGCCCAAAAGAAACTGGGATTGTGACAGCACCTTCGGACTGGAATGTATAAAATAGTGTTGGTAAAAAAGCAAAAAGCAAACCAAGACGATCATTCTCAAATATAATTTTTCCAAATAAATACAATATCAGCGGCAAAAATAATGACCACAATAAAAACACCAACAATAAATCTATCCAAAACAAATCCACACCAAATGCCTCAGAGAGCATAATTGTTACAGACCATTGACTTGCGTAAGAGGTCTTGTT
>CAYOXH010000104.1:0-2447 GCA_964407875.1 uncultured Gammaproteobacteria bacterium | reverse complement strand
TCGGATTGAAGATTTTAGAAGCCAGGTCCAGGGCACCGGGCAACAGAACGCCCCTAAATAACTAATCCACGTTAATTCCATTAACTAATTTTTATTTCAAGAATAAACACCAAAGTTTGAAGTAGGCATTAAAAAATTATAATTATTTAAACGGATTTTGCTTATGAACCACTTCTTTTATTATTGATTCGCTACCAGATAATGTGCTTACTATCGATCTGGTAAATTTTTTCCTAGTCTTACTAAATATTTTCTTGATAACCCAAATAGGACCTTCTTGTTTAAGTCGTGTCATAGTAATTAAAAGATATTGTGAAATAGTATAACTTCTTAAACCCAAAAATTTTTCTAACAAATAAGAAAAAACATAGAGTTCCCATTTGCTTTTTTTTTTAAAACGTTTACATAAAAAATTTAACACAAACTTTGGTATAAACCAAAAACCATGATAGGAAACCAGTAAATAATACGATTCATTTTTCAAACCGCTTAACATTTGTTTCCTTAATTTATTATGCCAAACTACAAAAGAATCTTCCCAATAATTTTCTTCGGCTGCTATTTTATGCGGCGTTGTGACAGCAAGGTAACCAATTGTTGCATCCACCTCTTTGGGATCAACCAATTTTTCTCTTAAAGCCCTAATAGTAATTGGATGCTTTGGATAGTATGCAAGCGTATAGATCTTAAAATAATAAGGACGTTTAAGTTGATTAACTAAATCAAGTGTCTCATCAAGATCTTTTTCGGTTTCCCAAGGATTTCTAATAATATAATCATAGTACATCATGACATTATACTTGGAGAGAAGAGTTTTTTCTTTTAATATTATCTCATTTCTATCTTTTCTATCGTAAATATCATTTCGGATACGCTGAGATCCACTTTGGAGTCCCATCGAAATTTCTATTAAACCAGCTGATTTTAACATTTTAAGTTTTTCTTCACTTAACATGTGTGGGTAAAGAATACACTGGAAAGGAATATTGATATGTTTTTTATATTTTTCACAAAACTCTTTTAAAAAACTACCTCTAACAGGAAATATTTCGTCCTCGAAAAATATAGTATTAATGTTTTTGCATACGCCAAGCATATATTTAATTTCTGCTATCACTCTATCAACAGATCGCAATCTAACAGTAGGATCTTTATGTATACTATTAATGCAAAAGGTACATTTAAACACACAACCTCTTCCAATATGAACAAATCCCCATTGGCCATCAACCAAAGCATCTTCGTTTAATAAAATGGGTTCATCTTTTTTCATTGCGGTGATGCTATAAGTTTTTTCATCACCATAAGTAGGAAAAGGAACATCATCCATTAGCATGTATGGTTTAACAGGAGTATGAATTATTTTTCCTTCATGTTTCTCAATTAATCCAGGAATAGAAATAGGCGACACATCAGGTTTTACAGAAAGATGATCTACCAATGCATAATAAAGTTCTTCCCCTTCAGCAGCACAAATATAATCACAATGTTCTAGTGTATCTAGCTGACTAATATGCCACGCATGTACCCCACCAGCAATAATTTTACAATTAGGTAATATTTCACGAATAACTTTTGACAACTCTACATAAATGTCCCAGTGATGGGACATAAAACCAAGACCAATCAAATCAAACTGATTTTTTTTTATAAAATCTCTAAATAAATTAAATGTTTTTGGAAAATCTCTATAACCCATAGAATAGTGGAACCTTAAATCATCACCAATACTGTCTACATCTTTTTCAATATGAAAAAAAAGCATTGAACTATCACATTTATTCTTCACCATAGTGTGTATTAATCTAATTTGATGATGATAACCGGGGCCTAGACCTATAAGTAAATTTTTTAACATTTTTTTGCACCTAGCAACAATCCTACACCATAATTTTTATTGAGTCAGGGGCGTGATTCGATGAAAATTTTTCTTAATATAGGCCAATTTTTAAAAAAGTTTCAGAATTTTTAAAATTTTTTCAGCCCTGTTTCGTGCTTCATAATGACAAAACAAGATAGATTGGTATTAGAAATAACCTTGGCTGCAATATATTATTAGAGTATTGATTAATTTACCAAATTAAATAAATAAGTAAGTTTTGACATACTAGGTAACAGAGCCTCCGATTGCAGAGTAAAAATATAAAATGAGATATTGGTTTAATTACCTCCTAAAAAAAGTAAATGTAAATACCTTAAACAGATTTGAATTTACAAATGAAGTGTTAATTCAAAATTACAAAAATTATAAAGAACGTTTTATATTTGATAAATTTATAGATTACGAGCTTAGTCTTAAAACATATAATTATTTTAAAAAAAAATTAGATAAAAAATCTACATTTTTTATTGGTTCAAGTTGGGGGTGGGTTGAATTTTTTTTGTCAAAAAGTTTTTCATTAATTGCTTCTGATGTAAACGAAAAATATGTAAATTTTCATAAAGAT
>CAYOXH010000103.1:0-2455 GCA_964407875.1 uncultured Gammaproteobacteria bacterium | reverse complement strand
GGAGGGGGCCGGGGGGTGGTGGCTTCGTTACTGTATCAACTTGTACCTTTTAAGTAACTGCTTCGTAAGCCACGCGACCACCCCCTAACCCCCTCCTGGATACAGGAGGGGGAATGTGTCTAAATACCTAGGACCTGGGTAAGTTTTGCTTGATCAAATCCTACGATTACATCTTCCTTTCCATCTTTTTCTATAATTACTACAGGAACGCCCATTTGTCCTGATTTTTTTACCATTTCCTGTGATGCCGATGGGTCTGTTGTTACATCTATTTCTTTGTATTCAACTTTATTGCTTTTAAAGAATTCCTTTGTTGCCTTGCAAAATGCGCAGGTTGGAGTTGTGTAAATAGTTGTTGACATATTTTTGATTGATTAATGGTATGCTAAAATATCTGGAATAGATCCAATTTAAAAATTGTTTTATATACTTTTTAAGTTCCGCAAATAAGCTGCTTTAGTTTTTTCATGGAGTCATTTGTTTTTACTTTATAACAAATGGTTTGTCCATGACGCTCGCCATTTACAAGGCCTCCTTCTTTCATTGCCTGTAAATGGTGGGAAGAAAGCGCAATGCTTGTGCCAACTGCTTGGGCGATCTCGTTTACGCAAATTCCTGGCTGCTCGTATAGCGCGCAAAGGATTCTTATGCGAGTTGGCTCTCCTGCCAAGGAAAGCATTTGTGCTTTTTCGCGAATATCTTTACTTAATGAATATTGCTTCATAGTATTAATTTATATCCCCGCCCTATCAAAGGGCGGGAGCAAGGTTAGCCATTACATGTGCATGGCTCATTGCCGCAATTTGTGCAAGGTTCGTTGCGCATATATTTTCGTTAATGATTATTGAATATCGCATTTACATACATTATTCAAACCTCCATTTGAATACTATCATAGCGTATGCTACAATGGAAGTCAATAGATGTGGATAACTTATATTTATGTATTATACGACCGCAAAACAAATGGAAAAACTTGATAAATTAGCTGTTCAAAACGGCCTAGAGATAAGGCAAATGATGGAATTGGCTGGATTGCGTATGGTCGAGCTTTTTAATACGGTTAAGATCAAAAAAGGAAGCCATATAGCTATATTTGTAGGAAAAGGGAACAAAGGAGGAGATGGTCTTTCGGCTGCGCGCCATCTAGCAAATCATGGTTGGAAGCATATTACTATTATCATGCTTTCTGAGAGTATAAGTAAAGATTCTCGACATCATCTACAATTGATTGAGAAAATGAAAATTCCTGTTCTGTATTTTTCAGAAGTACGCAGTAAGGTGTCAAAATTATTAGAAAGATCAGACATTATTATTGATTCACTTATTGGATACCATCTTTTTGGAGCTCCAAGAGGAATTTTCGCGCAAGCAATTCAAGAGATTAATAACGCGGAAAATAAGGTTATTGCTTATGATCTGCCTTCGGGCGCAGAAGCAACTACTGGAGAGTGTTTTGACCCATGTATTAAGGCAAATTATACCCTAACCCTTGCTTTGCCTAAAAAAGTATTTAACACGCAGTCAGGAAAAAAATATTCAGGAAGGGTCTTTTTGGCAGATATCGGCATTCCTGAATTTTTATATAAAAAAATAAAGGCCACTATTCCGCCTTGGAATGGGAGGGGGATTATTAGGGTCTAATTTCTTCTTGTGGATAAATAACTTGCACAAGAAATTAATGCGTGTTAATATTCAAATGTACATTTGAATATTAACTAACATAAATATGAAAAAGCCCCCCTACGCTAAAGCTTCGGAGGACAAGCCAAAAAAAATGATTGAATTATACCAGTATGAGGAATGTCCATATTGCAAGAAAGTTCGAACAAAATTTACGGATTCTAATCCCATTCAAGGGAATCTATCAACCTTGGAAGTTCTACGGCCGTCTCCAAAATAAATTCTTCTGGAACACCGGCCGCAACAAACTCTTCCCTTGAAACAACACCCCTGTCTCCTCCTGTAATTCCAACAAATGGAATTTGTGGGTTATGGTTTCGAGCCGCATCCCAGTCAGAGATTATTATATCCCCAACAAACAGGATTTCGCTGATTGATATGCCAAGAGGAGCAAGGTATTCGTCAATCATCTGATCAAAGACCCTTGGATCTGGCTTGGTGAATTCAGAATCATTCAGACCCTGAATTATCTCGAACAGATCCTTGTTGATTCCTGCTTCTGCTAATCTCCTTTCAAGTGATTCTCTGTCTCGGCTGGTTAGAATCGCGAGGATTGTATTTCTTAGATGATATCCTTGCAATGAGTCCGCAAGCCCTGGAATTGGCGGAAAAGCAGGCGGCGGGTGGGCTTTGTTGATCCTTTTTAATTCATCTGCAGCCCAACTAGGCCAGCCCAACTCTTTGGAAAGTATTGATACATACTCTTTTCATGTTAATCCCCAATGCTTTTTCATGAATTGATTATGAGAGGAATAGACAAAAGACCACTCAC
>CAYOXH010000102.1:0-2457 GCA_964407875.1 uncultured Gammaproteobacteria bacterium | reverse complement strand
TTCTACCAACTTGCAAAAGTTAGATACACAGAACGTCATTATGCAAAGAGTCTTGGTAAAGCTGCGGCTGTTGAATTGATTAGTTTGTATCAAGATGACTTTGAAGATGGAACTGAAGTTAGAATTATCCAAGGTAAAACACTTCCTGAAGATCGTCAATTTAAATATGAACAAGCGCAGGCGGATATTGAAAAAGGATTATTGTCACCGACTGATTATTTTGAAACTGCAGGTTATGATTCTCCAGCACAGAAAGCAAAGAACCGAGTTATCTATGATTTGAATAAACCGTTTGCTGTTGGTATTCCACCAGAGGAAATGCAAGAGATAATTCCGGAACAAGAAGAAGAACCACCGAAGTTGTCAATTTCATATGACGATTTACCACCAGATGGACAGGTACAACTTGCTGCGAAAGCTGGTATAGAACTTAATCCAGAAATAATTTTGGCAGAGAAACAAGCAGAGAGGGCAGATAAAAAAGCGGAAATTGAAAGTAGGAATAAATCACAGGAGAAAAACAAAACGACAGAAGTTAAGGTAGAGAGAAAGAAAAAATAATATGGCATCTGCAAAACAAAAATTTATTTCAGCAAAGATAAGTAAGATTATGGGCGAGGGAATTAGAGGGAAAAAAGTAAGTCAAAAGCAAGCGATAGCAATAGCAAATTCAATGGCAAAGAAGATATGACCTGGACACGTCAATAAACTGTGATATATTATTAATATAACTTAGATCAAGCGGTGTTTTATCAACCCATGTTTAAAAGTTTTAAACAGAGGTCAAGTTAAGATAACGGCAATCTCAAAAATATGGACCCAAAAGATTACGACAGTGGTATGGAGATGACAGGAGGCAGTGAAGCAACGCCTGAAGCTACCCCAGAGGCAGTGCCAGAAGCTACACCAAGCCCAGAGGAAACTCCAACACCTGTAGAGGGGGAAACACCTACGGAGGTGACTCCAGAAGAACCAATGCTTTATGAAACTCCTGATGGGAGGCAAGTAACAGCGGAGGTACTTCAAAAGGAATGGAAAGAGAATTTCCTACCTGAATTCACGCGAAAATCACAAGCATTAGCTGACATTGAACGTGAAAAGAACATTAACAATGCCCCTGAAGAAGTGCCTGAATGGCAAAAAGATGACTATGTACCTCAAAATTATGCAGAGATTATTAATATTGCTGAAGCAAAAGCTTTGCAAACAATAAGAGATAATGCTGCTGCAGAGATTCAAAAGGAAACAGACATCAAAAATGCTGTTGAGGCAGAACTTACAGAGATTAAAGCGACAGATTCTAAATTAGATGCAGATGCTTTGTTCCAACATGCGAATAAGTATGGTTTTAATAACTTGAAACAAGCATACTCAAATATGTCTGATATGAAAAAAACTGCCGTTGATACAGAACAGCGTACAGTTAAGAACATTAAGGACCGTGAAGTTGATCCTATATCAACTGGACCTGGTGGAGAAGTAGTTGACAGTAATGATTATGATCCAAATGAAATGAGTCAATATGATGGAGCGAATGATTATCTGGCATCTCTAAAAAAATAGGGGAATAATTTAACTTAAAATTATGACATTTAGCGAAGCTGTAACTTCGGTTACACGAAACTTCATAGTGCCAAAAGTTTTTGACACTGTGTCTAAAGGATCACCAGTCCTTATGAAGCTTTTGCAAAACGCAAAGCCTTGGAAAACTGGTGTAGCTTACGAAGTCATTATTAAGTACCAAGATTCAACAAATGGTGGAAACACTGGAATCGCGGATAAACTTGATACTGACCGTCAGAACGTAAGAACAAAAATGACTTTCCAACCAAAAATGGCTTATAAGCCTATTGTTATTGCTGACATAGAGAGAACTCTTAACCAGGGTGATGAACAAGTTGTTGATCTTCTTGAGGCAGAGTTTGATTCACAAGCGCAGTCTTTGATGCAAGTCATGGCTTCAAACTTGTGGACAGGTACAGGAGTAGGTAACTCATGGGATTCAATCTATAACGCTGCAGACGACTCAACGAACTTTGCAACTTATGGAACCCTAGCAAGAGCTTCATACTCTACTCTTAATGGTTATTACCTAGCATCTGCTGGTGCATTGACACTTGCTAAGATGGCTACAGCGTATGACGCAGTTGATATTGGTACTGATAGTCCAGACATTATCGCTACCACAAAAGCTCTATGGTCAACATATGAGTCACTGTTGCAACCAACCGTTAGGGCTGGTTACACGCAGAATGGTTATCCGCGCATGAACGCATTTGGAATGGTAAGTGGAAAACAAGGTCTAGCTGGAGAAGCTGGCTTTGATGTGTTGTTCTTCCGTGGAACACCAGTTGTTAAGGATGAGCAAATTCCATCAGGAAAAATGTTCCTTATTAACACAAATTACTTTGGATTTAAGGGAATTAATGTTTCCGGTCTAAAGCAGGTGAACTTTAA
>CAYOXH010000101.1:0-2498 GCA_964407875.1 uncultured Gammaproteobacteria bacterium | reverse complement strand
AGCATAAGCATTGGAGTTTCTTTATAAACATCCATTGCGCGCAATTCCTTTAAAACAGCAAAACCATCTAGCTTTGGCATGATAATATCAATTAACACAACGCCATAGGTTTTTTCTCGAGCTTTTGCGAGGCCGTCTTCTCCGTTTAAAGCAATATCTATCTCAAATCCCTCTTTTTCAAATTTTGTCTTATACATTGAAGCAAGCATTTCTTCGTCTTCAATGAGTATAATTTTAGGTTTGTTATCTGTCATAATGAAATTATTGTAGCAAAACTGCTAAAAATTACAAGGACAGTTCTACATATTCACCATCACTCACTAGTTTGATATCTCCAAGCTCATCATTGCGTAAAATTGGAATATTGCGATCCTGCAGGCGGCGCATAACTCTAAAGTTAGGATGATTATATCTGTTGTCTTTGCCAACTTGGATTACAGCAACCTCTGGGGTAATTGCTTCTAAAAATAAATTTGATGACGAAGTATAACTCCCATGATGCCCTATTTTCAAAACTTCTGAATCTAAATATGCTCCATGCAAAGCAACTAATTGATCCTCGATCTCTATTGGCGCGTCTCCGGTAAATATATAATCAATTTCTCCATCACTGAATTTTATAATGATTGATGCTAAGTTATTGTCGTCAATATCTTTTCCAACAAAACTCTTGTTTGGAAACAGCACATCTAAAACAATACCTTCTCCAAATTCATAACTCTGCCTTGATTCAATATATTTAATAGGAATATCTTTTTCGAGTATAACTTCACGCATTGCGCTAAACACGCTACTGTCATGGATTACTCCAGGGTCAAGTATAAGATCAACTTGATATCGCTCAAGCACTGGTATAAGCCCAGCAATATGATCTGAATCTGGATGAGTTGCAATTACCATATCAAACTTTCTATCAAAGAATGATAAATTTCGACCGAGACGATCTAGCACTCGATTGTCTCTGCCGCCATCTATGAGAATATTTTGCCCGTACTTTGTTTTGATGAGAACACTATCTCCTTGCCCAACATCTAAAAAGATTACTTCTGTTTGTGATGCGCGCGCGTGAATTCCAAAAAATAATATCACTGTTAAAACAAACGAAACAGACAAAGCGCCAGCAGTAAAAACTGTTATTTGTTTTAGATGTTTGAGTATCATATTCTACACGTCATCCCGACCCACTCGGGCATACTCGGGGCAGGCTCCTCGCGGAGGGATCTCGTCGGGATCCTTCACTGCGCCCTCCTACGCCAGTAGGCCTCGGAGGCCTTGTTCAGGATGACGTGGTTTTAACATTCTTATTAAACTTCCATATTAACCACCAAATAACACCATACATGCCAATCATCAAAAGCCAATGAAAACCACCTAATTCCAAAGACGCAAACTTCCAAGATGACAAAATTTCTGCAACACGGATCATGTATTCCAATAAAAGCCAAGCTGGCCACACTAGAATACTACCTAATGACTGCGAAAGCATTCCAACCATTCCAGCTGCAAAACCAATAGCCATAGTCATTGGAATAGCCGGCAAAATTATAATATTCGCAAGTGGAGCAACCACAGATAAGCGACCAAATTGATATAATATCAAAGGTGTAGTCGTAACCATAGCAGACATGGTTGTAACCAACGCTTCTTTCATACCAAACATTTGCGGAAGACGCTTTGTGTAATTTTGAAAAATTGGATTTATATATACTAGTCCAACAGTTGCGAGGAACGAAAGCTGAAATCCAGCGTCAAAGATTAATATTTTTGGATTAACTAATAACATAACAAAAGCTGTGAAGACCAAAGCATTGGTGGCGCGTGAGGCACGCCCTAGCTGACGCGCAAGCAAAACAAAAATTCCCATTATTCCAGCTCTGACAACTGACGCTGTAGCACCTGTCATAATTACGAAAATAACAATCCCAGCTGATATCCACCAAAAAGCCCGCTTACGGTTCACACCTAAAAACTGCATAAATCCAATAATAACTGCTGCAATAATTGTGATGTTAGAGCCAGAAATTGCTATGATGTGAGTAGTGCCAGTACGGTTAAAAGCTTCTAAAAGATATTCTGGTATGCCTCTGCGAGCTCCGACAAGTAACCCAGCCAAAAACGCAGCATGTGGTTCACTTATAATGCTATTTATTATATTCATGAATTTGGTCTTTGTCGCAAGGATACCTGCCATCACAAAATTACCTTTTCCTGTATCTAATTTCTCAATTTGCCCACGCCAGCACACACTATAAATATCGTACCTCGCAAGATACTTGTCATAACTAAAATCTTCAATTGGTTCAGGTGTCTGGATTCCGCAGGTGATTCGGATTAAATCACCATATTTATATTCTGGGTAAAGATTTGTCTTGATTAATAGGCGGCCATTGGTACGACATGTAGAGGCGAGGCAATGCCTCGCCTCTACATGTCGTACCCGTATTGTCAATTTTTGATGGTCTAACCGAACGTCCGGTTCCTGCGCAACCACTCCCTCT
>CAYOXH010000100.1:0-2504 GCA_964407875.1 uncultured Gammaproteobacteria bacterium | reverse complement strand
TTTCATATTTTCATAGCACGTCATCCTGAGCGAAGTGAGACACTGTACTCAGTGACGAATGTAGTCGAAGGATCTCGTGAATAATTACTGCAGTCAAATAGTGACGAGATCCTTCACTGCACTCCTCGACGAGTACGTCGAGTCGTTTGTTCAGGATGACGTGGTTGTTGCTTACTACTCCCACTTATACGTCCGTTCTGCCCAGACCGTTAAATTTTTTGCGTCTTGAATTCTTTCTTCATTTGTTTGGGACCCTAACACAACTACGAATAATTCATTTCCTTGGCTCGTAGAAACTACTGTTCCAAGGTTATATAATGATTCATCTAAATATCCTGTTTTGCCATATTCAACAGGAATTATTGTTCCCATTAAATGATTTGTTGTTACAATCTGCCTAATAAGTCCTCTTGGATACACGCGAATTGTGCTGCGGTTCGTGCCAAGTATTTCTTTTATTCTTTCGTTCTTGCCTGATTCTGATAATAGTCGAACGATGTCGCGCGCTGTACTGGTGTTTTTCGGGTCAAGGCCTGTTGGCTCAATAAAAATAGTATCCCTCATTCCTAACTCGTTTGCCCTTGTATTCATTGCACTAACAAACTCAACTTGCGACAATTCTGTGCTTCTTGATAACACTATTGTCGCATTATTCGCGCTCCCAAGCAAGCTTGCCCGCAGAAAACTCAACAGTGTCGCAGATTCCCCTGGTTTGATAAAATCATCCCCTCCTTCACGATTATCCTCCTCTGTCATTTCGATTCTTAGGGTTAAATCTGGGTTTTGTTCAAGGAAAACTAAGGCAGTCATTATCTTTACAATACTAGCCATTGGATGAACTTTGTGCGCCCACTTTTCGAATAACACAGCGCTTGATTCGCTATCTACAACAATAGCGCTCTGGGCGCTTAGACGCGGGCCTAATGACTTTACATCTTCCTTAACTGGAGGATGAGCGACCTCTGACTGTGGCACGACTCTTTCTGCGCGGATGTCGTGATCTGATATATATGCAGAGTGTTCTACGATTGGAAATGTTGGTAATGCCACGCTTAAACTAATAAGTAATAGTGATAATATTGTTGTCATAGTTCCTTAATGTCCCCCTCTTCTGTCGACCGTAAGACCTCATCCAATGTCTCGTGAGTTGAAAGCTTTTCATACTCTGGTAAATCTTTTACAGACGACATACCTAAAAATTTTATAAACTCATGCATAACCTGATATTTTGGCATTTGTGTTTTTGTTGATTCTAAACGCTCGATAAGTCCGCGGATTAGGAGGTTGCGAAGAATAAGAGAACAGTTCACTCCCCGAATCTGCTCTAATTCCGGCTTGGTAATAGGCCCTCTATAAGATACAATTGTGAGCGTTTCCAAAGCTGGCTCGGTTAATTCTCCTGTAACATCGGACTTTAAAAATGATTCAACTAATTTCGCATTATCTGGATGGCTTACTAGTTGATACTTATCACCAGATGCAACTAACATAATCCCAGAATCATCTTGATTCTTGTAGTGATCCGTGAGCTCTTTAAGCGCGTCTTCGACCTCTTTCTTTTTCGCATCTGTCAATTTTTTAAGCTGTAATACTGACAATGGCTGGTGGGACACAAAAAGCAAACTTTCAATTTTATTTCTTATGCTCATGATTTTTGTTCAAATAATTGTATGGTCATTGCAACTTCCTCGTCTATTCCTAAAAGACAATCATATTTATTAACTTCTTGGGTATTTACCCAAGCATAATCTGTAAAACTATCTTCTTCAAGCGCTACATCGCCACCAGCATAATCAGCAGCAAGTTTTACCATAACCACTGGAATGCCGTCTGGCCGTATAAATGACATGCTTTTTAAATACTTAAAATTATTCCCCAGTTCAATTCCTGCTTCTTCTTTTGTTTCTCTGCGCAGAAGATCTTCCACAACATCAATATAATCAAGCACTTCTCCATGCACGCGATCTGGATTATTAAGATCCATATCTTCCCATTCATATTTGCCCCTCTGGCAGCGCGTACTTGCCTGGATGAACCTTTTCGCGCTTATGGCGCTTAAGTATTAGACATCTTCCATCTTTTTTGCGATATACAACTACTGTTGCAACAAAATAAAATAGCTTATTCTTTTTTGCGGTACTAATACTTATTTTTTTAGCTGGCATAATTTAAACTTTAGAAATTACAATCTGATTTTCTTGCTGCTCTGCCACTAGCTCACGCTGTTTTATTAATTCAAGTAATGCCAAAAAACTAACTACAATCTCTGATTTATTTTTTGCTGTTTTAAGAAAATCCTTAAATCCAATTTTTTCTACTTCTGAAAGCATTTCTTTAAGATGCGCAATTCGCTGGCCTATTGAAATAATCTTTTGAACCTGTGTTTTAGGAAGTTTGGACACGGTATGTTCCAGTTCTTTTATCAGAATCCTCAGAACTGCTGCCATGTCAGTTGCATCAAATTTTTCTGGCGGAGAAAATGATGCTATTGTCTTAAGTTTTAT
>CAYOXH010000099.1:0-2507 GCA_964407875.1 uncultured Gammaproteobacteria bacterium | reverse complement strand
ATTATAGGAGCTATTGGCATGGATTATGGTTTTATGGCTTTGGGTTAAGCCCATTATTATTTCTAAAATTACTGTTTGTTACATAATTAATAGTTTCTCGAAAGATTTATATATAAAATAAAATTACTCACTATACAATACTCATAAAAATTAATAATGACCCAACATGTTAGTCGATTTAAAACAATTAACGCGCCTGGATTTAGATTATTTAATTGAACGTCTAGATGTTCCTCAACCAGTGTTAGATATTGTTGATGGACATAAGAATAGACTTATAGAATTAAGTGGTGTGAGTGCACCTTACTTTGGTGAGGAGAGACCTACAGACTTTGGCGGTGTTAGTACCGCAGAAGGTTATCATTACGATACTGTTACTAGTCAATTGCGAGGTAGGCAATCACAAAGTTCTGCAGACAGATGGACGGGTGTTGCATCAGGTATTCTAGTTGATTTTTTGGATTATGAAAGAAATGAACGAATAGGAGAGGAAACACTTCAGAAAACTGATTCTGCTCTTGGAACCTTAAAAGCTTCATTAATTGATAGACTAGGTTATGTTGATACTGTAAGAACAGGAGAACATTTGGTTAATAGTCCTCAGCAATATGCTAGTCGAGCTATCGATGTGGGATACATAAGGAGCAATCTTAGGGCTCAAATTAATGATGTCATTCTTGAACAAACAAGAGTTCAGATAGATAGGGGTGAATATGGCCAAGCCCTTAGAACTGTAGCAGAATTTATCGGTCCAATCGATGGTAGAGTAAACTTAGTGAGAGGAGAAATATACTTCAGAGACGAACACTATTCAGAGGCAGAACGCGAATTTGATGAAGCTAATATGAGGGGTTCGCCTTTTGATAATGAAAGATTATCCACTATTTATCGAGAAACTGTTAATGATGCAATGGCAGCAGTTTATCAAAAATTAGAAAAAGCACCAGTTATTCCTGAGCCTCAAAGTGCAGCTCTTGAAGATATGGTTCAAAGGGCAACGAGTCTTAGGTCTAATGGATTTGTTGATGAGGCTAATAAATTACTTAATTTAGTAGCAGGAGGCAATGACATTACAGGTGCTGGAGATCCTCCTCCCTTAGTAGGTCCCTTATCTGAGTCAGGAGCAGACAAACCATATAGTGCATCCAATTGTCCGGGCCAATCCCCTCCATAAAGGTTACTGAAGAACTAAGAATTCTTTTTAAAACGCATTTGGCCACTGTTGTACTTCAGCACTATTTATTCTCATTAATAATTTAAAAACAGATATTGCATCCCTTGTGTTTTTTAATGCCGGGCCTGGTTGTTTGGGATCTGCATGCCAATGGGTATGTACATCATGAATCATAGCTATTACTTTTTGATGATAATCATTTTCGTTAATAACTAGACCTTCTAAAGTTTGACTTAAGCCTAGCCTCTTCTTTTGCTCTGGTGATAAGTTATGTACTAATATTTGTATTTTATTATGAAGTAAATTATAAGCCTGCACTTGTTGGTCTACTTGAGCTAGAACAGTAGTAATTTGAGGTTCTATAACCGGTTGATGGGTTTGATTTTTGATATAATCATCTAAATGCTCTCTAAGTATATTTAATAACTTAATTATTTGGTGCTCCACAGCTATCGCTCTTATACTTGCTTGTTTACCACCACCACCACCACCAGAGCCTCCGCCTCCACCGCCAGCGCCACCTCCACCACCATTACCACCGCCACCAGAGCCACCACCGCCTCCACCGCCAGAGCCACTACTATCATCACCAAACATGCCCCCCATAACACTGTTTTTGAATTTTTCTCCTGGACCCCATGCAGTTAATAAGTTCCATGCAAGCGCTACGACAACCATTGCATATATTATATTGACCCAGGGTATCCAATCACCAACATCAAGGACAGAATCCGGAGAGGTTATTGAAGCCCTGATAAAAGTTATTATTCCTATCAAAACCGCATAAATTACCACTTTTACAAGCTTAAACTTTATTTGATGTGCAAGAATTAAACCAGCAACAACTGGCGCCATAAACACAATAAAAGACGCTGTCAGGGCATATGTCTTGAACATGCCCAGAATCCAGACAGAAGGTATGCCTAAAGCCCCCAATAATGAAACAGCCATTGCCACGCCAATCTGCAAATTCTTATTATCCGTAAATACAAAACCAGTTCCAAAAAATATTACCATGAACAGCATAATCCAGACAAGAAACTTCGCCCAAAATACAGCTGCGGCATCCCCGCCAGCTAATTTTTCCACAGTTAATATTTCCGGAATAAAGCCAAATAAATCCTTAATAGTCTCAGCAGCTTTTTTTAAGCCTTCACCCGCTCCGGTATCTTCCTGGGCAAAAACAGCATTTGAAAATAAACTGATAATTAGCACTAAAGAAATAAATAACAAAAACACCTTTTTATTGCCCATTATTAGCACCATAACTAGTTAGTCTAATCTCCCCAATACTTGTTTATAAAGTTTTCCATAGGATTATCGCATTTTAGAA
>CAYOXH010000098.1:1722-2520 GCA_964407875.1 uncultured Gammaproteobacteria bacterium | reverse complement strand
ATATATGGAGTATTAGGCCCAAGTTCACAAGGAAACTTGCTGCTTTTACAAAACGGAACTGGAATTGATAAATTTAAGATTGATACTGATGGTAGTGCTACCAGCTTCACTGGAGGCACATATAGCTTAGGGCAGTTGTGCGGTGGCACTGGAACACAGTGTTTTAATTTTAATAATGATAACTGGGTATCACTTTCAAATATATCTGGTTCAGTATATGGAGGACAAGGACTAGCTGCTGATAAACTTTGGGCAAATACAGATTTGTATACTAATGCTATTTACGGAAAACTAGGTAATGGAGGAAGAGCAGAGAGCATATTGCTTGGGGATTCAAACGACATTATTCAAGTGCAAGGCACAAATCTTTATTTTACCCAAACTGGAAATGATCATTTTTGGGTTGATAGCAAGCGCGGAATACAGATGCGCATAGACAGCGATAATAATAGCTCAGACACATTTACTGTTGTAAATGGAGAAAATAGCCCAGTATTTACCGTAGATGAAAGCGGTAATGTTACTAACACTGGTGCCTACATTGGAAGTGGATCGGGAATAACATCAATTAATGCTTCTAATATTTCTAGTGGAACGGTGCCAAGCGCTCGGCTTCCTCTTGGTGGGTCTATTGAGTTTGGCGAGTGGGGATCCACATGTTCTTCTGGCGAAATCCCAAAGTGGAATGGCTCTGATTGGGCTTGCAGTGGTGATGCAACTGGCTCAAACTTGTGGGTGCAAAGCGGTCCGGATATTTATTATACTGCTGGTGATGTGGGCATTGGAACACCAACGCAA
>CAYOXH010000098.1:0-1712 GCA_964407875.1 uncultured Gammaproteobacteria bacterium | reverse complement strand
AACGCAAAGTACAAAATTAGATGTATCTGGAACAGTTAGCGCGACTCTTTTTTCTGGCTCTGGAGCTAGTATTTCTACCTTAAACGCATCAAACCTTTCAAGCGGAACAGTTCCTCTTGGCCGTCTTTCGAGTATTACTAGTACGCAGATTGCAACAAATATTATCAGTTCTTTAGATGGCGTAACAAACGATGGTGGAGCAATTGATTTAATAGCTGGCTCTGGAATTATTCTTACTCCAGATGATCCAGCAAATGCAATTACTATTGCCGCGGCCGAAGATCCTCGCATAGGCCAATCAGATGATGCGTGCGGAGTGCAAACAGTGTTTGGTAAATTAAATTGCTTGTTAGGGGGCAGTTATTTTTATGTTAGCCATTCCATGAATTGGACATTAGCGCGCGATTACTGTGTTGCGCAAGGAGCGCGATTAGCAAATATAGCTAATTCTACACAAAACCTATCACTACAAACTGTAATTCCGGCAGGAGGAAGCGCGTGGATAGGAGCGAATGATATTGCGGTCGAAGGTTCATGGGTATGGCTTAATGAAGGCCAGTTAGTGTATTCAAACTGGCGGTCAGGAGAGCCAAATAATTCAGGTAATGAGGATTGTGCTCGTTTTAGGGAATGGGATGGGCTATGGAATGATTGGAAGTGTGGAAATAAAAGCTCATTTGTCTGTGAATATAATTAATAGTAGTTTGAAAATTGCAAAGATATGAAAGAGCGCGCACTACGAAACATAGTAATCCTAATAATATTAGTACTCGGAATTGGGTTGGTGGTTGTGAGATTTATACAGGATTCTGATAATGTATTTTCTGCAACCGTGACTGGCAGATCTATGATTCCCTCGTTTGAGCCAAATGACGAAGTTAAGATAGATACTGAATACTATAAAAATTATTCACCTGAAATTGGTGATTTTGTAGCGTTTATTTCTCCAGATAAAGATGAATTAACCATTAAGCGGATTCAAGGCATAGAAGGTGATGTGATGACTATTAAAGAGCGCGCAATAATTCGAGGTGATGTGCTGATTGTTGAGGGAGATATTGGTGTAAAGAATTATTTTGAATTAGATAGGCAATATAGGATTCCAAAAAATCAAGTGTTTTTGCTTGGAGACAATGTCTCGAACAGCACTGATAGCAGGGATTTTGGATTTATTAGTGTTGATCAATTGATAGGGAGGGTAATTTCTAATATACGATAGCACTAGTTAATTTGCAATAAATGAAGTCAAGGGATTCTGAATCGTTTATTGGCAAGATGTAATATGTTATTGGTATTAGTTAGCTTGCTACGAAGCGATTCAGAATCCCTTATCCTCAATTAAAAAAAATATATGACTACTAATAATGAAGAAATAACAGAGGAAGAAGTAATAGAAGAAAGCAATATACCTCAAATGTTAAAAATATTTGGCATTCCTTTATTGTTATTTATTATTGGAGTAGGAATTGGTTTTGTTATTTGGGGACGCTCTGGATCTGTGCAAGGAGAGGTAAGTTATAAAGATACGTTTTCTGATGGTTGGAAAGCAGCCAGGCAAAAGCTTATTGATTTAGGATTATATTCTGATAAAGAAGTATATCTTCTTAGCGGGTATGTTGATTCAGTAGACGGCGACAAAATAATAATTTCAACCGCGCTTTTTAATCCGCTTGATGACGAAGCATTAGAACAGCGCATCATTCATATCAATA
>CAYOXH010000097.1:0-2596 GCA_964407875.1 uncultured Gammaproteobacteria bacterium | reverse complement strand
TCTCCATGATATTTAACAAATTAGGTCTTGATACAAATGAAGTGCTAGAAGCTGCTGGAACTAAATGGAATTTCCTCCCCTTTCGTCCCGGGTTAGTGGGTGGGCATTGTATTGGCGTGGATCCTTACTACCTTACACACAAAGCACAGGAAATCGGTTACCATCCTAATATGATCTTGTCTGGACGTCGTATCAATGACAATATGGGAAAATATGTTGCGGATAATACAATTGTAGAAATGACCAAATCGGGTATTAATCCCGTAGGTGCTAAAGTTGCTATTTTAGGAATTACATTTAAGGAAAACTGCCCTGATCTGCGCAATACCAAAGTCCCTGATATAATTAACCATCTAAAAACTTATAGTTGTGAAATAAAGTTAACTGACCCTTTTGCTGATTTCAATGAAGCAAAAGAACATTTAAATATTGATTTATTGGATTTAAATCAGATTGTTGGAAGTGACGTAGTTATTTTAGCTGTAGCTCATGATGACTATAAAGAATTCAATAAAGAACAATGGCAGAATATGTTCAATGGAAATGGTGTTTTTATTGATGTGAAATCAATATTTAACAATGATTTTTTTACAGGAACCAATATTAATCATTGGCGACTATAATTTTATAGCATAAATTGAATTTGAATGAATTTGAGCTTGGCGCTCTCAAGAGCTTTGGTTGCGCATAACGAAGATAATAAGCCTATTTTAAGGGCAGCTGGATTTGTTACTGTAGACCGCAGGGTAAAAGAACGCAAAAAGCCAGGCCTTAAGCGAGCCCGCAGAGCGCCGCAGTGGTCTAAGCGATAAATTTAACATGACAACTCATCATCCAAAGAGGGTAGCAAGAAGCGGGGCAGTATATACTGTTGCGCTTATTTTTCAAAAAATACTGTCTTTTACGTATTTTACTATTGTTGCCCGCGCTCTGGGCCCGGAACAGCTTGGAACATATATATTCGCTTACTCATTTGCCGCTTTCTTTTCGCTAGTGGTTGATTTTGGATTTGTTCCAATGGCAATCCGCACATTTGCGCAGGATATAAAAAATCAAAAGCGAAATTTCCAAACATTCTTTACAATGCGATTAGCACTGGCTGTCGCGGCAATCGCAATCCTGCACAGCATCGCGTTTGCGCTTGGATATGATTCTGATTTGCGGACCTTGATTGGAATTACGTCAGTTATAATGATAATGGACGCGTTTACCGCGTACTTCTACACTATCTTCCGCTCGCGCCAGAATTTATTTTATGAATCAATCGGCACAGCCCTGTTCCAAATAATCGTATTTACAACTGGACTTATTGTAATATCAAGAACTCATGATTTGCGCGCTCTGCTATTCGTAATCTTCACAGGAAGCTTGTTCCACATCATCTTTTCAAGCACTCTTTTGCGCAGAAAGACGGATATTTCATTTAGGCCGCATATTGATTGGGCTCTAGCCAAATTTTGGCTCATGCGCGCATTCCCGTTCTTTTTGGCGGCAGGGTTTATAAAGGCCTACAATACTATTGATACAATCCTGATTAAAAATATTTCCGGAGACGAGGCAGTTGGATTATACGCAATTCCCGCGAAAGTCGTGTTCACATTTCCGTTCATCGCGCTCGCGATTACAGCGGCAGTGTATCCTGCCATGAGCAATTACGCTCTTGTGTCAAAAGAGCGCCTGCAATCCATCTTTTCAAGAACTCTGCAATTGCTTTTGACGATTTCAATTCCAATCGCTGTTGGAATCTATCTTTTGGCTGATGTAATCGTCATGCGAATCTGGCCTGAATTCAGCGCGTCAATTCCAGCTTTGCAGATTCTAATCTGGGCTGTTGTTCTTCTATATGTTGAATTTCCATTTGGCTCGCTCCTTAATGCGACCGGAAATGAGAAACGCAATACAATCAACCGCTCAATTCAGCTTGTCACATTCGTGGCTTTGAATTTAATCTTGATTCCTATATATGGATTTATGGGCGCGGTTTACGCGGCTCTATTCGGAAGCTTTTTGATTGTGTTCTTGGGATTCATAAAAGCAAGAAAGATTGTTTCTATATTCAATAAAGGCTTGGTTATAAACTTGCTTAAGCTAGTGGTTGCGGCCATTGCAATGGGGGAATGCATTAACTGGCTTAAAGCAGAGTATTCATTTATTTTGATAATTCCAATTGCCGCGTTCGTGTATTTTGTCACACTTCTTCTTTTGCGCGCCTACACTGGCGATGATTACCGCTGGACAAAATCAGTTGTGTTTCATAAGAGATAGAGACATGAACAAGCCTTTATTAATAACATTTGAATATCCTCCAGACCACGGCGGAGTAGCGAAATATCTTGAAGGCGAGGTCAAGAACTAAATTAATCCAAATTGTGAAAGACAAATTTTGACAATATCTATTTTACGATATTCGGTATTCAACCAATAATGAGTGCTCAACGAATATTGATAACGGGTAGTGCAGGCTTCATTGGTTACCACCTTTGCAAATCCCTCCTTGATGATAATTATGAAGTTTTAGGTATCGACAACCTCAACGACTATTACGATCCCAAACTCAAACACGCACGTTTGGATCAACTGGCCCCGTTCAAAAATT
>CAYOXH010000096.1:2409-2651 GCA_964407875.1 uncultured Gammaproteobacteria bacterium | reverse complement strand
AAAGCCATAGTAAAAGGATCCGCAGAACAGACATTTGCAAAAAAGGGGGAAGCAATTAAAAACAGTTATGAGCAAAAGGTTTATGATGAGGAGTTTGTTCCAAGTATAATTTCTCCTAAGCAAAATAATGGCAATACTCGAATTCAGCCAGGAGACAGTGTTGTGTTTACCAATTACAGGCCAGACAGAGCTCGCCAGCTTACTAAGGCATTTGCTTTACCAACATTTACAAAGTTTAACCG
>CAYOXH010000096.1:0-2399 GCA_964407875.1 uncultured Gammaproteobacteria bacterium | reverse complement strand
TAATATTTATTTTGCAACCATGACCGAATATGAGCCAGATTTGCCAGTTCATGTATTATTTAGGAAAGAAAAAGTTGAATATCCAATTGCGCGCGTTTGGAGCGAAAAGGGGTTATCGCAACTGCATGTTGCTGAAACAGAAAAATATGCTCATGTAACATATTTTTTTAATGGCGGTAAAGATACAGTATTTAAAGGGCAAGAAAACGTAATTATCCCTTCTAGTGGAGTTGCTTCTTACGCAGAAAAACCAAAGATGTCTGCTCCAGAAATAACTAAGAAGGTATTAGAAGCATTGCAAAAAAAATCCCATGATATTATTGTTGCTAATTTTGCTAATGCAGATATGGTAGGTCATACCGGAAACCTGCGGGCAACACAGGAATCAATTGAATATATAGATGGAGTACTTAAGGCAGTAATTAAGCAAGTGCTAAAACTTGGCGGAACAGCGCTTATTACCGCAGACCACGGCAATGCTGAGGAAATGGTAAATTGGGAAAATGGGCACATTGTAAAAGAGCATAGTGCAAATCCTGTTCCTTGTGTTATTATAGGAGAGCAATTTAAGAACAAGACCCCCCGAAAAAAGGATTTTACACTTGATTCTTTAAAGGTTGTTGGAGTGCTCTCTGATGTAACTCCGACACTGCTTACCATGATTGGCATGGATAAGCCAGATACCATGACTTCTAGGTCATTGATTTAAATTTACCGTGTCATCCCGAGCGGAGCTAATGTACTCATTGGCGCAGTCGAGGGATCTTTTTTAAAAAACAAAGAGATCCCTCCGCTCCGTTCATCACTGAGTACAGCGACTCACTTCGGTCGGGATGACAAGATTATGTTTAATTTAGATTTACAAATAAGCGAATTCTTTTTTGAACTAGGTAGGGCATTGCCCTTGGGTATTGTCAATTTTTTAGCTACATACCTTTTTTGGATTTTGGTTGTGCTGGTTATATTTATTAGTTTAAAAAATCATGCACCTAGGTTTATACTTTTTATGTACGCAGCGACTTCAGGTCTTATTGTGTATTATATAAACAAAGTAATTGGATTTTATTTTTTTCGCGAGCGGCCTTATATATCACTTGGGTTTGAAAATCTTTTAGGAGAGGTTCATCCTGATAAATCATTTCCATCAGACCACACATCGCTTGCATGGACAATGGCTTTAATGGTTTTTTTGTACAATAAAAAATATGGAGTATTTTTACTTGCTATTGCACTTTTAGTATCAATAAGCAGAATCTTGGCTGGTGTTCATTATATATCAGATATTTTAGGAGGAATTGTTGTCGGAACAATTATTGCATTATTTGTTTATTGGTTAACAAAAAGATCCTGGATAAAAAAATACCTGTAAGCCCACAGAATTCTGTGGGCTTACAGGTATTTTTTTTGTTATTAAATTTTGCTTTTAATTAACTTAAGCTCGCGTTTGATTTCTGCCTCATAAGCAAGCAACAATAGAATTGAGATTAATCCAGCTATGAGTAAATTAATATATAGATTTTCTGGAAGTGTTGGTAAGCCCATTTTTTTAGTGGCGAAGTTTTCAATTAATAAAGTAAGGCGCGGATAAGTAACTGGCGTGCTAATGGTTGTTCCTTTTGATTCCTCTGTAAGCGCGAAAGTAGCATTATTTTGGCAGCAAGTGTCATCATATTTAAGAAGAGTTTGATACGTGCCTGCTTGAGCAATTTTTGTGGTCGGGTTAGATGCAATGCTTGTAGGCAATGGATTAGTAACTGCTATTTGGGCCTCCTTTTTTGGACGAACGATTATATCAAAATATGAGTTCCCTGCAATACTTGGAAGCATAATTAAATCAGATGCTAGTGTTTCTATAGAATCGCGTCGCAGTTGAAAATCGCTGCTTAGTTTTTCAAGCGCAAGACCAAGAACAGTAGGAGAGTCAGTTAGCAAGGACCCAAACATTTGCACTACAATATTTGTCTCGTGCCCTTGCCAATTCCCGCGCACAGAAACCAAACCAATTTCTTTGTAGTTAGGATTTAGGATATTTGCTTTATGCAATGAACTTTGCATCCACGCGCTTATTACTCCTTCGTTAGTGCTAAAATCAATAGCAAGATTTTCGCCCGCATATAAATAGTTGTATTTGTTTTCTTCAATCCATTCATAAAACGGTTTTCCTTGCGGAGTAGTATGAGCGAAATATTCACTATTAAGCATGTCAAGCGCTTTTCTGTGGGCTGCTTGGGTCAGCTTGTGGTTTGGTTCAAGCTCTTCTAATCCTATTTTTATTCGTTCGTTATTAGTCAGTATAATTAAGTCAGAAGCGCTAATAGGGCTTGCATATGCCGCTTGAGGTGTAAATAAAATAAGGCCAACCACTAACATAGATGAGAATGTGGTTAGCGCCCATTTTT
>CAYOXH010000095.1:0-2687 GCA_964407875.1 uncultured Gammaproteobacteria bacterium | reverse complement strand
AAGGTGATCTGATTATACGAGATCTAGCCTATGTTGGCCTTGATGTATTAAAAGGCGTCGTTCAGCGCGCAGCATTTTATCTTTGCAGGCTTAACACTACAGTAAAGGTCTATGAAAAAAATGGGGAGCAATACACAGAAATAAATTTTTCTAAAATTCGTAGGTCTATGAAAAAACGCGGATTGAACATGATAGACAAAGAGGTATATCTGGGGAAAAATGAAAAATTCAAAACGCGTCTTGTGATTCATCGCATGCCAGATGAAGAGGTCAGTGAAAGAATCAGAAAGGCTCGTGCGAATAACAAAAAGAAAGGGCGAAATGATCTGACTGAAGAGTACCTGGCTAGAGCTCATCTGAATCTATTTATAACCAATACACCCGAAGAGGTTGTACCTTCCTGTCATGTGTGGCCTCTTTATCGGTTACGGTGGCAAATCGAACTCACGTTTAAGATATGGAAGTCTATTTGCAGTATTGAGAAAGTGAAAAAAGTAAAGAAAGATCGGCTGGAATGCTATATCTATTCAAAGCTGATACTGGTTGTTTTGGCTTGGCAAATCCTCTGGAAGGTATCGCAACATTTATTTTGTGTGGAGGGAAAAGCAATGAGCTTTTACAAGGCTTTCAAAACATTTATTCGCGTTAAGATTGCTACGGTGCGCAATGTTTTCCTGAATGGAGACGGTGATATGACCGAGTTCATGTGCAATTTCTATGTCTTGAGTAGAAAAAATCACTTGCTGGAAAGAAAACGAGGGAATCCGACCTCATTAGAGCTGTTACTGTATGGGTTAGGTGCTTGAATTGAAAGATTGAGGGGAGCCTATAATTCTTAGCCTGACGGCTATGCCGGGACTGTTCTAGATTCTGTGTAACTGCTCGTTAGTTACATATGTGCCGAAGGGCACGCCATGATTAGAAGTTATTGTTGAGTAATAGTCAATGGTTTCCCGCCTGAAGCGTCAGAATATGAGCTTGCGACGATTAAGGATTGCGCTCAACCACAATTATTTGAAGCTTTTCTGAGTAGTGGCGCTATGAACTTGATAAGGACTTTATAGCAGATCGCCACAGGCGGCATGATGTGCTTGCCAAGTGTGTTGTCGGTGATCCGCCGATACCTCGCCCTAGGTCTTTTTGATATCGCTACACCCAAGACCAAGGAATCATCTTACAGAGTGATGCTGGGTGGGGTGGCTGGCAAGAATACAAACTTTGAATCCCATCTTAATTAACCAACTGCTCGAAGTGATTTATTGCGGGACTGGTTTGTGGTTCTGTGTGCCCAACTGGACACACAGGTATCCACAAAAGCGATTTAGATGTAGGGGTCTACTCGATCTCCAAATTCAATCACAAAGCAGTTCAGGGCGCCTCTCCAGTTTCGTATCGGCATGGTCCATTTTTTTGAAGCCTCGCGTGTTGCTAAATAGACTTGCTTTATGGCCGAACTATCGTTGGCAAATATTTTCCTATTTTTGATGCCTTTTCGAATAACGCTGTTCAGTGATTCTATGGCATTTGTCGTATAGATCGCTTTGCGTACCTCTTCAGGGTAGTCAAATAGTGTAATCCAGTTGACCCAATTACGACGCCAAATATCACTGATTTTTGGATACTTGCCATCCCACTTTTCAGCAAAGCGCTCTAGCTCGAGTTTGGCATCGTCGACAGTGATAGATCGGTAAATCAGTTTCAAATCTGCAGTGACGGCCTTGTAGTCCTTCCACGGAACAAACTTCAAGGAGTTGCGGACCAAGTGCACTATACAAAGCTGGATTTTCGTTTTAGGAAAGACACTGTTAATGGCTTCGGGAAATCCTTTTAAGCCATCAACGCAGGCAATGAGCATGTCCTTGACGCCGCGGTTTTGGAGCTCTGTAACAACTGAAAGCCAGAATTTCGCACCCTCATTCTCAGTTATCCATAGGCCCAACAATTCCTTATGGCCTTCGAGATTAACGCCCAATGCAACGCAAATTGCTTTATTGATAACGCGTTTGTCCTGGTGCACCTTGACCACAAGGCAATCCAAATAAACGATGGCGTAGACTTCATCTAACGGTCTATTTTGCCAGATGACAATTTCTTCTTGAACGGCATCGGTTACCCGAGAAATCAAGCTTGCTGATACATCCGTATCGTACATATCCTTCAGGAAATCCGCGATATCGCGGGTGGTCATTCCTTTAGAGTAGAGCTTGAGAATTTGCTCATCTAAACGCATTA
This sequence comes from uncultured Gammaproteobacteria bacterium, assembly GCA_964407875.1. Lineage (GTDB taxonomy): Bacteria > Patescibacteriota > Patescibacteriia > UBA2169 > UBA2169 > CAYOXH01. The sequence goes on along the minus strand of CAYOXH010000095.1, from coordinate 455 downwards.
ACCGGGACTGACTTTTTTGGACAATCTGAGGCTCAAATTCTGCGTTGCGATCTCTGGGCGTCTCTAGAACGACCTCGCCAATATCCCCCTTCAGTGTTTTTGCGGAATACCCGTTACGACTATTGCCGCTATTGCGACCTCGCGCCTCATGTTTTTCATAGCCAAGGTGATGATCCATTTCTGCGGCCAAGGCCTTTTCAATTGTCATCTTGATAAGCGTTTGCGTTAGGTCGCCAAGATCGTCTTCGGTTTTAATATCTTTGGCTAGATCTTCAGCTATTTGTTCTAGTTTTATTCGATTGGAGCTTGAGATTTTTGATTTGCTTTTGCTCATGATGCTCTCCTTTTGGAGTTTTAGATTAGCAGTCATGAGCAGTTACACAATTTTTAGGACAGGCTCCGCAAACCGTACAGTTTAATAATTTCCAGCGCCGACAATGACGTATCGGTTGACA
>CAYOXH010000094.1:0-2778 GCA_964407875.1 uncultured Gammaproteobacteria bacterium | reverse complement strand
AAAAACAGCCCATAGATATCATGGGCTGTTTTTTGAGATTGATTGTATATTTAAAATCTATGGGCCATAAACACAAGTGCCGCCAGTAGCAACAGAGTTGCCCGCACAATCCACATTTGGAGTAAAAGTAGCAGAAGTACACCCAGCAAGCGCAACCCTTGCTGTGCATGTATGTTGACTGCTCATATTTTCACAGGCCTCATCTTGCGGGCATTCGCCCACTGATTCGCTTCGGGTTGCCCTGTCTAAGCGGTCAACAGCAAAGTTTACAATAATATATGAACCAAGAACAACCATTATTCCGATTAAGGCGCCTTTAATGTTCTTTTTTGATTCTCCGATAGTTTCTTCATTACCTGCCGCTGTTATCCATCTGTATCCAGCATAGATGATATATATCAATGCAAGAATCGCAAGAAATCCTAGAACCACATTAACAACATTAGCAACTTTACCTTTAAGATCTGTATCGTCTTTTGCGCCAAGGCCTGTTTTATCTCCAAATATGCCGAGATTAGATTTTAATTGGCCTACGCCAGTAGGAGGTTCGATAGATGTTTCTCCAGCTGCAAAAGCATAAGAAGGCGCCAACAACCCAAACATTAAAACAAAACAGGAGATAAATATAATTATTTTTTTATACATAAATTAATTAGTTTTCAATTTTATGTGCTAATTACAGCGGTAATCACTTTAGTAACAACAAAATTAACTACCACATATGATATAAATACCACAACTAACCCAATGATAGATGATTTGATAGTGCCTTTGGCTTCTGTAATTTGCTCTTCGTTTCCACGGGCAGTAATCCATCTGAAGCCCGCGTAAATTAGGTAAGCACTAGCAATAATTCCAACAAAACTCAAAGCAATATTTGCTATTAAAGCGATTTTTTCATAAATACCAACATCACCCTTCTCTTGTATTGTTCCTAACCCAGTAATATTGCCAATTGTGCCAAGATTTCCTCGAGATCTTTCAGTTGCGCTTTTTGGAGGATCTGTTGGCACGAGGGAAGTATCTTGCGCGTTTACCGCATAAGAGGCGCTTAACAAAAGAATAGTTGCCAAGCATATGGTGGGGATGAATTTTTTTATTGGCAATTCCATATTTTATGGTCCAGCTGCAGGAGGTTCGGTTGGGTTTTCTTCGGTTGGGTTTTTATTGATATTGTCTATTTGGTTTAAAACAAAATTAGTTATTACAAACGAAGAAAAAACAACCACAATACCAATGGCTGCTGTTTTAATAGTTGCTTTTGCTTCTTTAACTACTTCCTCGTTTCCTTGGGAGGTCATCCAGCGGATGCCAGAGTAGAACATTAGGATAAAGAATATAATACCAACAAGCCCAAGTATTATGTTTACAACATTTCCAATTACATTAAGTACTGTGATTTCTCCTTTTCCTGGATCTATTACATTTAATCCTCCTTTTTCAGCTGTTGCATTTAAAAAATCAAGCATGCTTTTCCCTGCATCACTCTGTTGTGCATAAACAGGAGACGCAAACAAAGGCGCAAGCCCCACGGACAGCACAAATGTTAAAATTAAAGTTGCTCGCCAGATTTTTTTAATCATACCCTCTCAATTAAACACCAGTAGCAGTTTCGAGTTGGTTGATAACAAATGCACCTATTGCCCATGCCATGAATATAATAATAAGCCCCACAACTGCTTGAACAAGCATTTTGCGCGCCTCGCCAACCTGCTCTTCATTACCTGCCGCTGTCATCCACTTGAACCCCGCATAAATGATAAATAGTACAGCAATAATACCTAGAAATCCAAGCACTATATTAATTGCATTAGCAATAAATCCTTTTAAATCAGTGCTTTGGCCAAGTCCAACGTCTGTGAATTCAGTTAACCCAAAGTCAGTATCTTTTGGAGGTGTAATTGCTGCATTTAAGTATGCTGGAACTGCGAATATAGATAAAGCGAATACAGACAAGAAAAATGCGATAATTCGTTTTTTTGTATTATGCATAGAATTATAAATAATTATTTGAAATTGTTGATAAATATATTATACCAAAAGCGATGCAAATCCGCAAATTTTTTTGTCATTCCGACCGAGTGTACTCACGAGTGGAGGAATCTATCCCGTCTTAAAAGGGATCCCTCGATTACGCCGATGAGTACATCGGCGGAGTTTATGCCGAGTATTCTCGGCCTCGGGATGACAAAACTATCCACAACAAAAATCCCCTATCCAAAGGACAGGGGATTTGATATAGAAACTGTATATATTGCTAAGCTGTAGCTGCCCCTAGCTGGCCAACCACAAAACTAGCAATTGCCCAAGCAGCAAAGATGATTACAAGGCCAATAATACCTTGAATAATCATTTGCCTGGCTTCTGCAACCTTATCCTCATTACCGCCAGCAGTCATCCATTTGAATCCACCAGCAAGTATGATAATCACCGCAACAATACCCAAGAATCCGAGTATTATGTTGATGATTGATGCAATAGATCCTTTAAGATCCTTTGTTTGGCCTAGTCCTACGTTTGTAAAAGTACTAGTTAAACCAAACGTGGGATCGCTTGTTACTGCAGCATCTGCAGCAAGCGGGGCAACAAGTAGGGCAAACATACCCACACCTATGACCCATGCAAACATGTTTTTGGATTTGAACATAATGTATGTTTTGTTAATAATTATGTTTTTATGGGTTCTACCCCACGTGTATAATTATCTCTAAATTTATTAACATATATATTATACCAAAAGCGATGCAAATCCGCAAATTTTTTTGTCATTCCGACCGA
>CAYOXH010000093.1:0-2946 GCA_964407875.1 uncultured Gammaproteobacteria bacterium | reverse complement strand
TAGATGCGGCTGCATTAGATAGGCCGATAATTAATTTGGCGTTTGATGGGCACACTCCAAAAGATACTGCATATAGTTTGCGTATTGATAGGCCGCACAATATATATGTAGAATATTTTATGAAAGCAGTTAGAGCTGGTGGAACCATATTAGTTAAAAGTCCAAAGGAAATGATTGATACTATTAATCGATATATTAAAGACGAAAGCATTGACAGAGAAGGAAGAAAAAGAATGGTGAGCGAGCAATGTTATAAAAATGACGGCAAATCAGGGCAAAGAGCCGCGCACTATATATTAAACAGATTGAAATCTTTGTAAGATTGGATGGTATTTATTATTAAAAATATTTAAGTAATATATTATGAAATCTATAAAATCGTCTTTATATAATTTATATGTTGATCACCAACTGAAGAAATTTGGGTTGTATGACTTATACTGCATGTTTCGTAATCATCCAGCAGGTACGTGGATTATCGGAGCAAATGACGCAGTTAATTTATATAGGATTATTAACAAGTATCAGCCAAGAAATATACTTGATATTGGTACTGGAATAGGAGCGTCTGCTTCCTTAGCCGCGCATATATCTAACGTACCAGTTACTACCATTGACCAGCACATTGGCTGCTTAAAAGTAGCCAGGGAACTAATACCTAAGAGCATGAATGTCAAGATTTTACAAAGTGATCTAGAAATATATTCTTTAAAAGGATTAGAACCCCGATTGTTTGTCGGACACAGGGATCTTCCAAAGGGTGAATTTGATTTTGTGATATTTGATAACCAGGATTATATGATTAGAGATGGCAAAATAGTTCCAATAGATGAATGCGTTGACTTTATGCGAATTGATTTTAAGGTCGGGGGAATGATGTACATAGACGGCTGCAAGCCAATCCAAAAACTCATCAAAAGATTTTTTAGCAAGCACTTTAAACTTGTAGAGAAAGGCAAAGGAAATAGCTATTGGCTGGTAGAATGCATAAAATCTCCTGATGAACTATTAATTTACGACACAAAACAAAAAACTATTGGATCAAAGGGTTATCTGGTATAAAGAAATAAGACAAATAAATTAGGTTATTTTGATTAAAATATATGTGTGGAATTGTTGGGATTATTGAGAAAAAATCTAAAAAACCTTCTGTAAAAAAATTACAGGCAATGCTTAAGGCAGTTGAGCACAGGGGGCCAGATGATGAGGGAACTTATTTCAACAAGAATGTGGCTTTAGGGCACAGGCGTTTGAGTATTATTGATACAAGTTCTGCAGGACATCAGCCAATGCCAAACAATAAAAAAGATAAATGGATAACTTACAATGGTGAGATTTACAATTATATTGAGTTAAAAAAGAAATTAAGCAAAAAAAAGTACAAAAGTTCATCTGATACAGAAGTGCTTATTAGGTCATACGAAAAGTGGGGTAAAAAGTGCGTAAATCAGTTTAATGGAATTTTTTCGTTTGCTATTTGGGATGAAAAGAAAAAGGAGCTATTTTGTGCAAGGGATCATGTTGGGGTAAAGCCATTTTACTATGCTGTGCAAAATGGTGTTTTTTATTTTGGTTCAGAAATTAAGGCGCTTCTCGCAGCAGGGGTAAAAGCAAAACCTAATAACAGTATTATTTATGATTACCTTGTGTATGGATATTATAAGCATTCTGAAGAAACATTTTTTGATGGAATTTACGAATTACCTTCTGGACATACCTTAATTTATAAAAATGGGAACATAACAATAGAGCAATATTGGGATCTTGCAAATAACATTCGCGATATGAGCTCTTGGAGCGATAAAAAAGTTGAACATGAATTTACTCGACTACTAAAAGATACTATGCGTTTGCAGCTAAGGAGTGATGTGCCAATTGGAATACAGCTTTCTGGAGGCCTTGATTCTTCTGCTGTTACCGCAACCATTGATTCAATAAATAAAGGACAAAAGAATTTCCGTTTGTTCTCTTTTGCTTATGGTGGATTTAAGGATAGAGACAAGCCATTTATGCTAGAATTAGCCAAAAAAGTTGGTTGGAAAAATGAATTTTTTTACGTGTATCCAGAATATATGTCTCAAACAATGGAACAGATTACATGGCATCAGGATGAACCTTTTCCCGGGCTACCGCAATTTGGTTTGCATATGCTAGGGTTTGAGTGCAGAAAACATGGAGTGCCTGTTGTTATGGGCGGCCAAGGAGGCGATGAGATAGGAGCAGGATATGAATATTATATGGGAGCATTCTTTTTAGACGCTATTCGAGAAAAAGGAGTTGAATACGCGTTAAATGAATTACGCGCTTTTGGAAAACTGCACGCATTTAAGAAAAATTATTATACGAAGTTTTTAATAGCATCAATGTCAGCATATTTTAAAGGAGGAACTTCGGCTGATGCGTCAAAGTTTACCAACCAAAGCGTTTTAGGAGAGAAGTTTCTTAAAAAGACAAAAAAAGAAGCCCCTACATTTGACAAGCCATTTGAATCAGAATTAAGGAATATGCAGTATCGCGATATAAAACATACAAAACTGCCACGTGTTTTGCACGGAGATGATAGGGCAGCAATGGCATTTGGTGTTGAACAGCGCGTACCCTTAGTTGATTACCGTTTGGTTGAATTTGGGCTTTCACTTCCGTTGGAACATAAGATACGAGGTGGAGAGCAGCGATTTTTTATTAGACAAGCATTTAGGAAAAAACTTCCAAAATTAGTTAACAGAGCCCCAAAACGGCCTGTTCCTAGCCCGCAAAGAGAATGGTTTAAAAAAGAATTAAGGTCTTGGATTCGTCCAATCCTCGCGTCAAAGTCATTTGGTAGGCGCCCATACTTTAACCAAAAAAAAGTTTTACAAGAATATGACCGCTACTGCCGCGCTGACTTTAATCCAAACTCGTTCCATATTTGGCAATGGGTACATTTAGAAATATGGTTAAGAACTT
>CAYOXH010000092.1:0-2950 GCA_964407875.1 uncultured Gammaproteobacteria bacterium | reverse complement strand
TAACGTTATTTATATTTAGTTTGAATTTTTCAGAAGCAATTGATGTTACAAGCGTTATTACAGCAGCAGATGAGCTTGATACATCGCATATTATTTTACAGCGCAAATTGCCAAATGGGAGTTTTGACCTGGCATTTACAGGAAGCAAGTTTGACGTGAGTTTGCGTGGAAACGCTATTCTATTTTCCTTGAATGAAACCCATTTAGCAGAATTTGACGCAAGAGCAGGAATGCTTGAGCCATATACGGAATATCGTGTAATAATTCAAGGTATAGAGGATTTATGCGGGAATAAGCTTGATGTGGCTACAGAGGATGATACTGATGGTGACGGGGAAAAAGATATTGATTTTATTTTTACAACAGGCGCGGACTTGCCTGGAGTTAATTTTGTGCGGCCAAGCGATGGATATGAATACGCGTGCCCGGCTACGCCTGTGTTTGCGATGTTTAGGACATCAATGTATAGCGTTCGAAATAATGATTGCGATGTAGAATCAGCAGGCGCCGCAGGGCTTGTGCTTGGGGGTGATTTATATGCTTCCGCATTATCTCCTCCTGATGAATTGTTAAAACAATCTCCAGAGGATGATTATGTTAGTGGAAACCCAAATGACTTTTGCAAGGAATATCATTTTGATTTGTCTCCAGGTGATTTGCTTCCAAATACCGAATACACGGCCTCTATAAATTTTATAGAGCCAGGTGGAAATATCGCAACTCCTGATAATAAAACATGGTCATTCAACGTGACTGAGCCGCAGGCATGCGCGCAAGAGCCCTACATACGTTACATTTCTGGGTTAGGCCGCAACCAAGGCCAATGGGAGCAGTGCATGACAGTTCAAGGAAATCATTTTAAAGACCCAAAACAAGGAGCCAGCCGTTTATATACTGCTCTTTCCATGGATTCCCCGCTTAATCTTCCATTAACTAGTCCAGTTAAAACAGCATGGACAGCGCATGCTGGCATAAGCATAACTGACAATAGCTGGAATAATGAAACAATAATTGCTGATTATATTAGTGCTCCAGCAGAAGCACTGCCAAGCCAAGATGATGTTGATTTTGATGTTATTGTAGAGGTTGAACATCCAGCGCCAATAGGACCGCTTAAAAGTAATACTGTTCGGTTTACAGTTGATACAACAGAAGCATATAATGGGCCTTGTCTTTATTCTATAACACCCACAAGAGGTTATTGGGGTGATGCTGTAACATTACGAGGTAAAAATTTTGGTCCTGCTAATCCTTATAATGATGTAGTAACCTTTAATTCGGGCAAAAATACTGATAATGCGTTTACTATTGGCTCGGACTGGACAGGTAACACTATCAAGACAATAGTTCCAGATTATGCTACTGATTCGGGTGGACCAGAAGTTAGGGTTATTGTAGGGCCAGCGATTTCAAATGGTGTTGAATTTGATGTTGCTGGTGGAGAGGGGGATTCTTGCTCAACAAGATCTGATTCATGCAATATAGATCAAGATTTATGCGGTCAAGGGTTAGAATGCTCTTTAGGATGCACCTGCCAAGTTCCTGTTGTATTTGAAGTAGAAAATCCAACTCCTGCATGCACTGAATCCTGCGCAAACGCTCAAATGAGTTTTCAAACAAATAAGCCGTATAACCCTGCAACCATGACGTCATACAGGATTCGTGTAAGACAATGTGGTGTCACATGTAATTGGGATGATTTAACAGATATTGGTGCAACTACTCCAGTCGCTGGGGCCACAAATAAGGACATAAATATTAATGGAATAACGCTTAGCCCTAATTTAAGTTATAGGGTTATTATACTAGGTGGATTTATTGGATTGCGCGCGAACGACGGAAAACGCTTAAATAATTTGAATTTTGATAGAGATGGTGATGGAGATGATGATTCATATTCTTGGACATTCAGCACAAGAGAGGCCAATTGCACTGTTGATAGTTTGCGCCTTTCTCCATCCAGGGCCTTGATTTATAGTACCTTTAGCGAGGATTTTTCCGCGATTCCATACAGTAATCCCAACACATGTTCGCGAGAGGGCCAGCGCCTTGACCCAGATTTACTTGCAGGAACTTTTACTTGGGAAGCAAATACACGAACAGAAAATGCTTTAGCGCAAGATGAGTGTTTTGTAGCGGCCGCAACAAGCAATGTAACACTTGCGCAGCCGATTAATCCATACACCTCTAACGCGCAAGCTAGTAATTTTACAGGAGGGGATCGTCATGCGTGGGTTTGCGCTAAATACACAGAAGGAAGCGATGTTATAAACGGCGCAGATGTTACTTTAAAAGCAAAATGTGAAACCAATTTTGATTGTAACCAAATAGGAGCTCAAGGAATTATTGATAGTGATTTTGATCCTGATTATGAATCAAGCGTAAAGGAAGAGGCCTTTAAATTTGATGGTATAGATGATTATATAAATGCTGGAGTAGATAATCATTTAGGCATGAACGTTACTGATCTAACTATTTCCGCGTGGGTAAAATTAGGTGTTGATTTAGGTAATTTGGACGCTGGTACCAATTATCCAATTTTTTCAAATGAGTTTTTTGAAAATTCAGGATATTTGTTGAGAATCGAGGATACTACTGACCCAGCTACTAGCGGAACGATTGCATTTAGAACGAGTCAGGGTGGTGCATTTACACAGTTGCGCGCTCCAGCTGGATCATTTCCAAATGATAAAGATTGGCACCATGTGCTTGCACGCAAGAGCGGCGCAAATTCCGAAATATTTGTAGACGGGGTTTCTATAGCAACGCGTGGTTCCATGGGTGATCCAGTTACTGCCGCGCTTGAAGGTTGGGTTGCGAGAGATGGAAATCAGTATATGAATGGCTCTATGGATGACGTAAGAATTTATACAAGAAGCGTAACCGATGCAGAAAAAGACGCGCTTTTTGCAAAACAAGATATAAGTGATACAGATTTAGCTGCGCACTG
>CAYOXH010000091.1:0-2974 GCA_964407875.1 uncultured Gammaproteobacteria bacterium | reverse complement strand
CTATAAGCGCCTTTGGTGTATCTTTTACCACCTCTTGAATGCGCGTGCCATATCCTGCGGCAAGTATTAAGGTTTTCATGCTGTTAATGTCACCCCGAGCCCCCGGCAACAAATAAAAATGATCTACATTTAGGAAAAGATAAAATAAATACGGTGTTATTGTTTGTGGGGCGAGAGGGTCCCCTCGTTATTTACTGCCGTAAGCAACGATGGGATCCTCTCGCCATGCGAAATGCAGTCATTGATTTATATATATACTTTTACAATAGCCATACAATTTAGCACAATTACTAATGGCTCGGGATGACACCGTCAAAATTCTGCTTATACCTATTCTTTATCTCATCAATCGAAGGATTGTGCTCCTGAGTGCCATATTCCTCAACTCCGTATGATGCCATAGTTGCGGCAATTTGTCCAGCGACTTTCCAATCTAATTTATTCACATAACCAAAAACAATACCAGCGCGATATGCGTCTCCAGCTCCTGTTGGGTCTACGACCTTTGAGGGTTTTGCAACACCTACTTGCGTATCCCCGTCCTTTGTGTAAATGACAGACCCCTGCGATCCTTGTGTCACGATTACAGTGACTTTAATACTAGTTAAATCATCTAATTCTTTTTCTGTTTTCTCTCGAAATAACTGCCATTCATAATCATTAAATATAGAGATTGTGGATCCTGATGCGCCTTTCCATAATTCTGCGCCAGACAAGGTGGTCATTTGCTGTCCTGGATCAAAAAGATATGGAATATTCCTTTCCTTGGCCTCGTCAACTCTACATATAATTTCTTTTTGGCTTGAAGGCGCAATCACAAAAAATGACTCTGCGTTAAATTTTTTTGGAATCTCTACCTTGTGTCCATGTTTCATAGCCCCTTGATAAAAAGCGCTAATCTGATTATCATCTAAATCAGTTATCATTGTTGCGACTGATGTATATTCATCATCAAATGATTTAATGTGTGAAATGTCAAAACCACGCTTTTTGAGATAATCAAAGTATCTTCCAAAGTCCTTACCAACTGCTCCAACAATATTCACATCAAGACCAAGGAGTTTGCAGTTGTGAGAAATATTCCCCGCAGTTCCTCCAAATTTCTCATCCAAAGTATCAACAATAAAAGATACATTTAACATATGTATCTTATCAGGCAAAATATGTTCCCGAAATCTATCCTTAAAATCCATTATCCTGTCGTAGGAGAGAGAGCCGGTGATGATTATATTCATAAAACTACGTCATCCTGAGCGAAGTGAATCACTGTACTAGTGATGAACGAAGTCGAAGGATCTCGTCGAAGACGCTAAAACGTAATTGAACGAGATCCTTCGACTACACTCACCGATGATTACGTCGGCTCGTTCCGCTCAGGATGACGGCTGTTAAATACTATTCTTTATCTTATCCGCAATTTTATCAAGTTCTTCTTGATCCATCTCCTTTCCGCCCCAGAGCTGGTGGCCATCATCTTCGAACCTAGGCATAATATGAAAATGGGTGTGAAAAACAACTTGACCTGCCTTTTCCCCGACATTAACTCCAAGATTAAAAGAATCAGCATCAACTGCCCCAAGTACTGCTGGTTTTATTTTCTGCACAACCTGAATAAGTTTAGAAGCTAATTCTGGCGGAGTTTCTGCCAGATCTTTATAATGCTCCTTTGGAATAACCAAAGTATGTCCAGGATTAATTGGATGTATATCTAAGAACGCGAGAATATCTTCATCCTCGTAAACTTTATGCGCAGGTAAAACACCAGACGCAATTTTGCAAAAAATACAATCTTTCATATGATTAAAATTACAAATTACTCTTTTATAAATCTAGATACAACTTAATACTACCAAATTAACGCATTTTTTCAACAACATCAGGCATGCCCGACGAAGCTTCAGCGAAGTCGGGTGTAAACAACCATACTGCTCCTGACACTAAAAAAACGACCAAGACAATTGCCGGATTAAGATAAAATGAAACATAACCTTCTTTGAGCGTCTCAAGGAGAAAAAGTATGAGCGTTAGTACTCCTGATGCGCGGAATAATTCGGTATTAAGTGTTAATACTGTGTTTATCATATTATTTTAATCTTCTAAGCTGATTCTTAACATACTCAACAAAACCCTCAAAATCCAAAGGATCACGCTTCAAAGTAATACTAATGTCCCCTAACACGATTTGGCCATGCCCTTTATGAAGTTCTGGGGCTGAAACTAAGAAACTTATCTCATTAATATATAAAGCAAAATCAAACCAATCATACTTTATACTTGTACGGTACCAGTCATCACCCAACAACTCTGGCGAAGTATATGTCGCAATAAGATAATTATATTCCGCAATATCAGAATTCACATTCATAATATCATGGCTCACATCCTCTGGCATTACGTAATTATAAACTAAAATCCTTTCGTCTGGAGGGCTTGCAAATAAAGACGATAAATTTGTATAAATTTCTTGGCGCTGGCAAAAAATAACTCCATCATACCGTTGGCATGGCCAATCAAGATTATCAATTATCTTATTCTGCATTGGCTTTAAAACAAATCCCCAAGCACCCCGCACTTTCCTAGCTCCTAATTCTAAAATTGGCTGTGATTGGTTCTGCCAGGTTATATCAACAGTGACAGAATCAAATTCACGCGGAACTTTTGCGTCGAAATATACTGGGTCAACATAAAACCTTTGGTTATCACCATCCTCGTCTAACTCAATAATACGCTTCTCTGGATGAAGATCTGTAATTGGAGATACAGGGCTTGCTTTTTTATGTTCCAAAACAAGAACACCTGTTGGCACAAGATTCTGGTAAAACAACCATGCAAGAATTGCAATTGACACAATTGCAAGAATTGCACGCCAGATATAGATTATACTTGTTTCTTTCATATGCCTATACTACCATACTTATAGTATGAAACAACCACATATCGCTGTAATAATTCTTCACTATAAAAACCTTAATGA
>CAYOXH010000090.1:0-3027 GCA_964407875.1 uncultured Gammaproteobacteria bacterium | reverse complement strand
ACGAAAATAGGGAAACCCCTTTATGGATTCATACTTTTTTTGTATTTACGCATTAGCCTTTTATTTATTTCACTAGCATTTATATCGTCATAGCGTAGTGGACGCTCGGGGAATGAGTTATTCCATTCCCTTATAAGCCGTTGAGCCATTCTGTTATCACCGGAAATCATGTAATCCAATATGCGGGGACGTATTTGACCTAATCTTGTTCTAATATATTGTGTTCTCTGACCTTTTGTTCTAAATGCTTGCTCCATTAACCTGCGTGGTATGGAACCGAATACTGGCGCTATATTTGTCATGGCTCTCTGACCAACAACCCAGCTTGGGCCAAAATCTTCCATATCGTTTACTATTTTTTGTAGCGTTGTATATGCTTTACTAGCGTCCTGAATCATAACAGGCTTTGCGGCAAACTCCAGTGCACGCCATTTACTTTCAGAGGCGATAATATCTGATACTATACCAAATCCGCCAACGGCGGCCATTCCATCTATAAAATCATTCATGCCGTAGCCATCAACGCCCTTATATTTTTCATCATATACATCTTCTCCGGCAAAGAAATCAGTGACGGCCTGCCTTGCCCAGTTGACAAACTGACCACCGGCCATTCCAGCTACACCAAGGCGTAGTGCAAACATAGGGTTTTTACTATCAATTACTTCTTTTTTCAATTCTTTACCAATCCATTCTGCCTGTCTATATCCAAATCTTTTAAATAAGAAGAATGGCTGGAAGCGAGGGTCATTAGCAAAGTCAGGTTCACGTAATACGTTTTTCTGTAACTGTGTATCACGGGCAAACTCATACATGGCCCTTGACATATTCTTGGGATTGAGCTTTTTATTAACATCGGTTATTCCCATGTCACGCAAATTTCGTTTAGCCCAATCACGTCTTGCTTTAAATTTGGATGTTTTAGCTATCTTCTGCCATCGCAAAGCGCCCTCAAAGCCAGTATATGCAGATACCATCATGTTAATTTTATTGATACCTTGGAAACCAGACATTTTAGTAATATTATCCGCCACCCTTCCGGTAAAAGAAACATCAGACGGTTGAAATTGTATACCCATCTGGTGTAGCTCTAACGCTGTTGCTCCAGAGTATTTTTTGATTTTATTCCTATATTTTTTATCTGTAAGCATTTTAAAGGTACCCTTAAAGAAAGGGCTGTAACCAGCCTTTAGAGCACTGGATATAAATGTCTGTGTTAAGTTTGGTATTGTTGCCAAACCTAAACCAATTTTTGTAGCTACCTGAAAATTAACGATGTCGTTTAAGAATCTTTTAGAACGCGGATTCCAGTTGTATTTACTTTCTAGCTGAATTACGCCAGTATAAGAATTGAACGCTTTGCTCATAAGCTCTGCTTCTTTATGCTTACCGGCTTTCCGTAAAGCATTTATCCTATCAAAAACTTCTTTACCTTTTACCCCAGCGGATTCAACATAGGCTATACGCTTCGCTACACTGGTGGCATAATCAGCTAAAACCTTGCCAGCATCTCGTTCATAAAATTCATTTGGTAATCGAAATTTCTTTCTGCTTACCTCAAGATTTTTATTTACAATGACAAACTCACTCAATACATCATTACGCAAGTTTTGAAAAGCCTCTGACATGCTAATCGGTCTTTTCTGATTTTTCTGCATTGTATCACGTATATTTTCCAATGCTTTAATTGTAGTGTCTGAAAGCTCTTTGCCGTCTATAGCTTGTTTTAGCCGCTGCTCGAATCCCTGTCGGTTGATTAAATCATTACCAAGTCCACGGTCATCTTTAGGTAAAAAAGATTCCAAATCTTCGCGCAGTATATTTAATACTTTTCGTTTTATTTTAAGCGGGTAATATCCTTTTTCAAATGGAGCTACTTTAATACCCGACTTTTTAGCCATACCATATACGGCAGAAAGTATACGTCTGTAATCGCGAACCCTGTTCTGCACTGCCGGGTCAGTATTCTCTAAATCATCTGATAATTGTTCACGTTGTTTTTTTGTTAATTTTTTAAGTCCTTTTATAACAGTGCCATCTTCAAGAGTGTATTTTGCCTCATTCAATAAATTAAACATTCGCTTACTTAAATCGGATTGTCGAAAGTCCATATTTTGTGTAATCTTAACAAGCTGTCTTGATATAGGGTCAGTGAATCTTGCTATTTTTGGTCTCAATCCCTGAATAACATCATGGATAATTGGCACATGTTTTTGTAAAAATGATTTACCCGATACTTCCTTTACATAGATACCATTCTTTGCATATTCCGCTATTTCTTTTTCTACAAACTGTCTACCCTCTAACTCCATAAGCAACCGCTGACGCTGTTCAAATGATTTTACTTTTTCAAAACCAGTATGATAATCACGTCCTTTTCCCTCGTGCTCTTTTAATGGAGTTTCTTTTTCCAGTACTCTATCAATCATATTTTTAAAATCTAAATCTTTTAACTTTAAGTCGTTTCGTATACCAAATATTCTTTTTTGTACAGCACGATAGACATCAGTACCAAAATTATCTTTTTTTCTGTGAAAGTTCCCATCCTGAAAGAACTCTTTCTTGTTCATTTTGAAAGTTTTATCGGATAGCTTTCCATCTTTAACCTCACGTAAACTTAAAACTGTTTCATTACGCTGGCTGTTATGCCAATCAGTTTCTATTACAACTTCACGTTTTCCGTCTGTCCATGTTTCCTCTTTTCTTTGATGTTTCGAGCGTTCTTTTGCAACTCCTTCAGCTCTCTTGAAAAAGAGTTGTTCCTGTTCAGATGCATTTAAAACTTCCGGCGGTGGCTTTATTATTTTTCTAGCAATACCACGGCTTAACCCTAATCCGCCAATAACGCCGGCGGCATGTATATATGATTCAGCAGAAGGTAACTCACCCTCCATTAATGGCCCCATAGTACCAAACAAACCAACTTCAGCACTCTTTTCAATCGCCGTCGCTTGCCGGCCTGTAAGTCCTTTTGCCAGAGCACCTTGTTTTGCCAGTGTCCCTAGTCCTCCAGTGGCGACACCTAAA
>CAYOXH010000089.1:0-3092 GCA_964407875.1 uncultured Gammaproteobacteria bacterium | reverse complement strand
CTTGTCTAACCGCCAAAAATCAAGGACTTTTTTCTCTATTTCTGCTTGTTTCATGGATTTAGGATAACAAAAAACAACCAATTTGTCATCCCAAGGCCTTATAAAAAATTTCCATAACCCAATTATGAAATAATAACCATAACCCAATTTCCAATAACCAAGAAAATTACAATTTCCAATTTCCAATTTCCAAAAATTAGGATTTTGAATTTTGGTTATTGATTATTGAATTTTTCTTGGTTATTGGAAATTGGCTATTGGAAATTTATTCACCCTCCCCCATCTTCTCCCGCACCTGCCGAATCTTTGCCTCTACATCCTCGCTCCCTGGATTAAGACGAAGGACTTCTTCGAATTCAACGAGAGAGTTGTCATACTGCTCTAAGCGGAAATATGAAATACCGAGAGAATATCTGGCATTTGAGTGATTTGGAACGCTCTTTACCACGCTGCCGAATTTTTCCGCGGCAGTCGCGAATTCGCTTTTGTTAAAATACAAGCGCGCAACATGATACTTGAACTGCGGATTTACATCTTCCCATGGCTCAAGTTCTGCTAAGGCGGCGTCTAGGTCTTCTTCTTCCTCCAAAACAAGGCCAAGCTCTAAGCGAGCTGGAAGATATTCTGGCTCCAGCGCAAGTGCCGCGCGTAAATGATCCATAACTTCCAAACGCAGATTCTGCGCAGAAACCTCCCCAGAAACCAGGCTATCTAAATAATCGCGGTAAAATTCAGAAAGCGCCGAAGCTAAGGCAGTGTTTTTTGGCCATAACTCTATTGCGCGCAAATACGACTCCCGCGCAAGTTGGGCAGAGCCCTCTGCAAATTGCTCTAAATCAATATACGCTAAAGCGCTTAACCAATGCACAATAGGGTCTTGCGAAGATACTGAAAAATTTTGCAGTTTTTTTACGACTTCACCTAAGACCATTTTTTGCTCATCAAAAGAAGAGCCCTCGCTAATGCGCCTAATCTCCATACCAGCGCTTTGGGTGGCATATCTTTGATTCCATGGATTGCGTGATGCTGCTTTATCCCATTGCCGCGCCTGCTCTAAAATATTAGTTTCCTGCAAAGCATTTGCAACTGCTTTCTCTGCTCCAATAACCCTAATCCCAAATATAAGGACAACAATATATCCAATGCCTAGAATTGCGACAATAATCTGCGCCATACGCTGTAATATGCCTGATTTAGCAAAAGAGTATGTTTTGACCAATTTAGACGCATCTGCCTCTGTTTGCTCGGCTGTTTGCCAAAAACCAAGAGAAAGCCCAAGCAAAAGCAATAATATCCAAAAACTCGCAAAACCCCAGCCACTAAAAAACAAACCAATAATCACAAGTAATGCGGAAAGATATGTGATGGTTCCCAAATATACTGCCTCTGATATTGTTGAATCAGAGCGATGCGAATGACCCACCCCGTCATCCTGAGGCCGAGAATACTCGGCCTCAGGATGACGGGGTGTATTAATCTCTTTTAATGAAGATCTGTGCTTGCGAAGGAATAAGATCCCTTTAACTATAAAAATAATAAGCACCAAGAGCAAAACAAAAGAGCCAAGCCATCCAAGCTCTAAAATAATTTGCCCTATGGCGGGTTTAATTACAAGCATCTCTGTTATATACCTTTTATTAATTTCATCCACATTAACAAAAGAAATACTGCTCCTAGAAATCTCAAAAGACGCGGTTCCAGCGCCAGTTCCTAAAACTTTTTGTGTTGTATCTTTATCTTTAAATATCTGTTGGACGCTGCTATAAGGTATTGCCTGCTCTTGAGGAATGTTTGTTCCGCTAAATGTTTTTACTGGTATTACCAAAAGCAAAAAAACAATAATCCAAATTTGCAATGGATACACAAAATTCTTTTGCCATAATTTTTTGGAATAAATAATCTGATAAACCAAAAGCGCGGAAATGCCAAAAAGCAATAATATCCAAAAAAAGTGCGTGTCCCATATAAAAAGCACAACAAGATGAAGGATAATGCTTATTGTCCAAATAATTTTCGCGGCTTTTTTTTGCAGCATTGCAAACGAAAGCATTGCAAAAATAGTTGCCACAAAAACCAAAAGCCATGAGCCGCTAGTAACCCAGGTAAGCGCGCTATAGCCGCCATTAAAAAACGCAATATACAAAATATAAAGCGTAAGCAGGGTACTGCCTAAAAAGTGGCTGATAACAATTGATTTGAGAAACCTAGTTTCACTGCGGAAAAAGAGTATAATCCCAATCCATAATACCCCAAGCACAAAGACCGGCATTGTCACTTGGCTCGTAAGTGACGTGATCCCCAGGCTCAACGACGTGTTGGATGTAGCAAACGCGCCGACCACAACAACCCCAAGAACAAACAACAGAGCGAGCAGCCCAGAAAACCTCATTTCAATTTTTTGCCTGAGAACAATAACCAGGGTTAACAGCAGGAGCACGATTAAGCCAGAAAGCGCTAGCCAAATAAATACACGGCTGTAGGTTACTGGAACAAGGAAAACAGATATCGGAATCAAAATGGCAAGAATTTTTTCCACAAGCGCGGTAAAGTACCTGCGTACGTGCAGAACTTTTGATTTTGTCTCTGTTGGACGCTCTAGCTTTTTATACGGCATGCGGCCGAAACGTTTTATATCTATGGACATAGATGGAAGTACAAGGTTCAAGGTTCAAGGTTCAAAGTAAAGAATTAGGATTTTAAACTTTCCCCTCCCTTCTCCCACTTTGTACTTTGTACTTTAGTACTTTGTACTTTAGTACTTTGTACTTTTATTCTCCCAACATTTCCCGAAATTCAGACAGTAATTCACGCATCTGAACATCATCTTCTGGAACAAGTGTCTCAAGCTCCTCAAGCTCTTTGAATGCGGAAACAGGGTCTGTTAAAGCAATATATGCTTGAATAAGATCAAACCTGGCCTGCAAGTGATTCTCATTTTGATTAATTGCTTTTGTAAAATATTGTTCAGCTTGCGCGTAATCTAGCGCCGCAAACGCGTATCTTCCGACTATATACAGATCATTTGCGTGTGTTAATTCAAAATTTCTGACCAGTTCAAACGCTTGCTTTGGATTATTTTGCAGGAGCTCAAG
>CAYOXH010000088.1:0-3177 GCA_964407875.1 uncultured Gammaproteobacteria bacterium | reverse complement strand
CAAAAGAATCTTCCTCTAAAACGCCAATTTTACGCAAATACTCTTCGTGCGTCCGCATCTTAAGACGGCGCAATGCATCTTTTTTTAATTGGTTCTTCTTCTTAGGGCGGTCGAAATACTGTCTGCGCTTTGCGCGCAAAAGCATGCCGCTTGTCTGGATTCTGCGGGTAAAGCGGCGGATAAGCCGCTCATTTGATTCATTGTCGCGCTTCTTTAATGTAATAGGCATTGTTTAAAACCTTCCTTTTTTTTTAAAAAATTATGTTAATAATATAACACGAATGTCTGTATGAAGTCAATAAAAATCCCACGTCATCCTGAACAAGCGACCCGCCGTACTCGACAGGGAACGCAGTGAAGGATCCCGTCTAATAAAGTTTGAGCATAATCCACGGGATTCTTCACTTCAGTCGCTCCGCTTCGCGGAGACTCCCTCGTTCAGAATGACGTGGGGCTTATCTTTCTTTCTTTAAACGCTTCTTCAACTCATCACTAATTTTTGCCAAGTCCACTACTTCTTGGATGCCGTTTTCCATATCTCGAATTATAACTGTTTCATCAAGCAGTTCTTTTTGTCCTAAAATAACCGTAAACACAACTCCCATTTTATCTGCAATCTCTAGCTGCTGCTTAAGACCATCTTTAGAAAAATTAGCCCGAACATCAATACCTGAATTGCGCAGTACTTCAAATAACCTAAACGAGTGCTTAGTTGCCTCCTCGCCAAGTTGCGCTAAAAATACTTCTGGCTTGCGAGTAGTGCGCAGCTGCTTATTTGACTTTTGTAACAAATCAACAACCCGCTCTAATCCAAATGCCACGCCAACAGCAGAAGTTTCTCTGCCTCCTATTATTTCGACCAAGCCATCATACCGCCCGCCTCCGCCGATTTCTTGCGCAGATTTTTGCAGTTCTCCTTCTGATTCATCGTCTTCTGTGGCTGGAACAATTTCAAACGCAGTACGATTATAATAATCCAAACCACGTACAATATAAGGGTTTAATTCATATGGAACTTCTGATTCGTCCAAGTGCTCTAACACAGAAACAAAATGCTCTTTTGACTCCTCATCAAGATGGTCAATGAGTTGTGGGGCCTCTTTGGCTAACTCACGGCATGATTCTTCCTTGCAATCCAAAAGACGAAGCGTGTTTTTTGTAATCCTCTTTTTGCAGTCATCGCACAAAAGGCGCCTTTTGCTGCGATAAAACTCTTTAAGAATTGAGATATATTCTTCTCTAGATTCAGTATCACCCAAACTGTTTATTTGAATCATCACATTAAGCCCAAGTTGCTTGCAAATTAGGTATGAAAGAAAAATAATTTCAGAGTCAGCAACCGGCCCGATATCTCCAAAAATTTCAATGCTTAGTTGGTTAAACTGGCGAAACCTGCCTGCTTGGGGCCTATCATACCTAAAAACCGGGCCAAAACTATATAGTTTAACAGGTTGCGCGCGATTAAACATACCGTGCGTAATATAACTTCGCGCAATACCTCCTGTAATTTCTGGACGCATTGTGACTGAATCACCCCCCCTATCTTCAAATGTAAACATTTCTTTAGAAACAATATCAGTGTGTTCTCCTATGGTTCTTTTAAAAAGATTGGTCTGCTCAAGAATAGGCACAACAATTTCTTTATACCCATAGTCATCAAGAATTTTCTCCGCAACATTCCTTACCTCGCGCCAATATGGGCTGACATCAGGCAGAATATCAGAAAATCCCCTAAGCAGCGTAGGTGTTTTTGGAGAACGTTTGGCTTTTTTGGGCTTATCTTCCTTTTTTTCTTTAGTCATACAATTATTTTTAAAATTCAAATATATAATGGTCCAACACCCCAATCCTATCCAAGGGCCATCCGCGCAGCCAGGTTCGTCCAACTATTTCTTTCATGGTTAACGGCCCAAATCTCCTCGAATCCAAACTCTTATTTCTGTTATCACCTAGCACATAAAACTCACCAT
Organism: uncultured Gammaproteobacteria bacterium; assembly: GCA_964407875.1. GTDB lineage: Bacteria > Patescibacteriota > Patescibacteriia > UBA2169 > UBA2169 > CAYOXH01. The sequence goes on along the minus strand of CAYOXH010000088.1, from coordinate 1,207 downwards.
CTATTAATGTAACATCATCATTTGGCGGTGTGACCATGCCATTTGATAAATACGGCTCTTTGAATTCAAGACCCTCTGGGTTTTCGGCGTTATATATCACTACCTTTCCATCTTCTACAATAACCCGTTCGCCTGGCAACCCGACAATCCTTTTGATAAAAAACTGCTTTGGATCTTGCGGATATTTAAACACAACAACCTCTCCGCGGCTAGGCGGGTTGAACCGATAGCTTATTTCATCAACAATCAAATACTCCCCATCATAATACGTAGGAACCATTGAAGCGCCACTCACGTAAAAAGGTTTAATTAAAAAATAGCGAACCGGAAGTATAATAGCAAGAGCTATTAGCCCAACTTTAATCATTTCTCCTACAAATGCCAAAAAACCTCCGCTGTTGCCAGGGGACGCCTCATTCATCATTTTGTCCATCTCACTTGTTGGGCCCCCTTGTTCCGAAGAAACCACATCTTTGGCAGCATCTTTTATATTGTCTAGTAAATCATCAGACATAAAACGCATTGATTATAGCAAACTTTTTACTTTTTGCAACTCAAATACCTTAACTTTCCTATTCGGTATTTTTCTTGTATAATAGTATCATTATTACATCTTATTTCCTAGAAGAACTAAACTGGCATGGATAAACATAATATTGACTTCCTGGGTAAAGTTACAAAAGAAAGTGAGCAAGTGTTTGAACAGTTCTCCAAAAAAAACTGGAGAAATTTTTTTGCATTAGGAAGAATTGCCGGGCTTATTATTGCGCTTGTGGTTATTATTGGGCTTTCGTATACCACAAAAGCGGTTATTTCAAGCAATAATATTGCTGAGCAATTTGGCAATACCTCTGTTTTTGACCAAATAAAGCATTTGGTTGGCTCCGAAGACAAACCGCTTATGGGCGAAGAGAAAGACAGAATCAATATTCTATTGCTGGGGGTTGGGGGCGGAAACCATGATGGAGGCCAGCTCACTGATACCATAATTATCGCAAGTATTCAGCCATCTGAAAAAAAAGTAGCCCTACTTTCTATCCCGCGAGATTTGGCTGTGCCTATTGAATATGCTGGCTGGCAAAAAATAAATTCAGCCAATGCTTATGGCGCTGCATGGTATCCCGAAAAAAAAGGAGCCGGCCCATCTCTTGCCACGCAAACAATAGAAAAAATTACGGGAATTGATATTCATTATTATGTGAAACTC
>CAYOXH010000087.1:0-3393 GCA_964407875.1 uncultured Gammaproteobacteria bacterium | reverse complement strand
TCCAAGTTCAATTGGGCTTATTATTAACACCACAAAAGATAAAGGTGTAAGTGTTGTTACTTCTAACGGAGTTATGCATATAAAAAAAATACGCCAAGGTTTGGTTGATCTTATAGATGCATCTCAGAAACTTAAGCTAGGCAAAAAGGTTAATTAGCTCAATATGGTCATAAGCAATGTTTGCATTTTAGATTATGGCTCAGGGAACGTTAAATCTGTTTTTAATATATTTAGCTCAATTTTAAAAAATGTCGTCATCTCTAATAAGCCAGAAGATATTACAACTGCCACGCATATTGTTTTGCCAGGAGTAGGTGCATTTGGCTCGGCAATGGAGAAAATTAACAAGAATATTCCTTTGGATTTACTTGAGACAGAGGTGCTAAAAAAGAAAAAGCCATTTTTAGGAATTTGTGTTGGAATGCAGGTTTTGGCGGAAAAAGGGCTTGAGTTTGGCGAACACAAAGGTTTTGGATGGATTTCTGGAGTTGTAGATAAGCTAAATAGCAATAATCTTCCTTTGCCGCATATTGGATGGAATAATATAAAGGTTGTTAAAAAGATTCCTATTTTAGAAAATTTAGATAATCAGGATTTTTACTTTGTGCATAGTTTTGCTTTTAAAGAAAAGGATTCTAAGGATAGGGCAGCTAAAACCGAGTATGGCGAAGTTTTTAGTTCAATTGTTTCTCGAGAAAACATTATTGGCGTGCAGTTTCATCCAGAAAAAAGCCAAAAAGCAGGCAAATTACTTATTAAAAATTTTCTTTCTATATAATGAAAAAGAATAGACTTATACCAGTGCTTCTTTTAAAGAATGGCTGGTTAGTACAAAGCAAGGAGTTTGCAAGATACCAGAATCTTGGTAATCCAGTTACTGCGGTTTTACGGTTAAGCGAGTGGGCTAGCGATGAATTGATTTATTTAGACATCTCTAAGGACGATGTATATGATTTAAAGCGAGATGACCAAGGATACGAAAATCGCTCCTCTTTTTTTGAAATTATTACAGATGTGTCAAAAGCTACGTTTATGCCCATAACCGTAGGTGGTAGAATTAGAACACTAAAAGATATTGAAGCTTATCTATTGGTTGGTGCTGACAAGGTATCAATCAACACCAAGCCAATTGAAGATAAGGGATTTATTACTAAATCTGCAAAAGAGTTTGGTTCTCAATGTATTGTAATATCAATTGATGTAAAGTTTGTTAATGGTAAGTATGTTGTTATGTCTAACGGCGCAACCAAGCAAACAACATATGATCCAATTGCATGGTCAAAGATAGTAGAAGATTTAGAGGCTGGCGAAATCCTACTTAACTCTGTTGATAGAGACGGTATGAGGGCTGGTTATGACATTGATTTAATTTCGCGTGTTTCCGAATCCGTGAATATTCCAGTTATTGCCTTAGGAGGCGTAGGAGAATGGCCGCATTTTCAGGAAGCATTATCAAAAACTAAAGTAGACGCAGTTGCTGCGGCAAATATTTTTCATTATTCAGACCAAAGCGTTTATCTTGCTAAAAAGCATTTATTCGAATTGGGGTGTAATGTACGCGCTCCTAGCTTATTATCCATATGAAGTATTGTAAAAGATGTGTATATCCAGAAATTGCAGTAAACCTTTCATTTGATGAGGAAGGCATATGTTCGAGCTGCAGAACATTTGAAAAATATAAGAGTTTTTCAAAAGAACTTTGGAGCGAGCGGAAGGAAAAATTTGAAGAAATTTTAAAAACCATAATTAGTGACAATACTTCTAACTACGATTGTGTTATCCCGGTTTCTGGAGGCAAGGATAGTTACTACCAAACACATGTGGTTGTTTCTAAATATAAATTAAAGCCATTACTGGTGACGTATCATGGCAACAATTATCTTGAAGAAGGTGATTATAATAGAGATAAAATGCGCCATGTTTTTGATGCTGACCACATGGTCTTTGGGCCAAGTGTCCCTATATTAAAAAAACTTAATAGATTATGCTTTAGAAAAATGGGTGATATGAATTGGCACGCGCATTGCGGAATTATGACATACCCAATTCAAATTGCGGCAAAACTTGGCATTCCATTAATAATTTGGGGAGAAACAAGCTGGGATATATCTGGCATGTATGCGCCAGAGGATTTTGTTGAATTTAATGCCCGCACTCGGCTTGAACATAATTTAAGAGGCTTTGATTGGGAACATATGCTCGATGATCCAAAGGAGCCTTTGGGCGAAAAGGATTTGCTTTGGGCAAAATATCCATCTGATGAGGAAATATTAAAAACAGGAGTCAGAGGGTTGTATGTTGGTAATTTTTTTGAATGGAATCCAAACGAGCATGCAAAAATGGTACAAAAAAAATATGCTTGGAAGCCAAGTCAAAAGCCATTTGAAAGAACTTATCGCCAGTTTTCAAATTTAGACGACCGTTATGAAAGCGGAGCGCATGATCTTCTTAAGTTTATCAAGTTTGGATATGGACGAGCATCAGACCATGCTTCAAAAGATATTCGAGATGGATACATGACCCATGAAGAAGGAGTTGAAATGGTAAAAAAATACGATCATGTAGTTTCAAGTGATTTAGATTACTGGTTAAAGTATGTGGATATGAGCGAGGATGAGTTTTGGCATACTGCAGATATGTTTCGCGACCCTCGTGTTTGGCGAATTAAAGATAATGTTTGGGTTAAAGATACGCTGTGGGGAGCCCCAGAAGCATATGGAGAAGTTTATTTGAGCAAAGACGAGGTCTTGGATTTTAAAAAAAGACAAGAGAAGTTAAGACCCTCACCCTAACCCTCTCCCGGGTACAGGAGAGGAGATAATCTCTATATGAAACAGAAAATACTTTGTATAATTCAAGCTCGAACAGGATCCACGCGCCTGCCGCGCAAGGTGCTTTTAAAGGTTGCCAAGAAAACCATATTAGAGCATGTTGTTGCCAGAGTTAAGAAAGCAAAAAAAATCAACAAGATTATTATTGCAACAACAGATAAAAAAGAGGATAATATTATAGAGCGTCTTTGTGATAAAATTGGCATTAACTGTTTTCGTGGTTCTGAGGATGATGTGTTAGATAGGTATTACCAATGCTCAGTTAGATATCCAAAGTATACTGCCATACTTAGAATCACAAGTGATTGCCCGTTTATTGACCCAGTTATAATAGATAAGGTTATTGATTTGTTTGTAAAAAATAATTTTGATTATGCATGCAATACTCAGCCAGAAACCTTTCCAGACGGATTTGATGTGGAAGTTTTTAAAAAAGGCCTTTTAAAAAAAGCAGCCAAGTATGCACGTCTTGCGCCAGAAAGAGAACATGTAACTCAATATATGAGAAACCGCAGAGGAATTAAAAGAGGGAATGTCAAAGCAGCCGCAGATTTTTCTCATA
>CAYOXH010000086.1:0-3467 GCA_964407875.1 uncultured Gammaproteobacteria bacterium | reverse complement strand
ATTAATACTACTAAAAAGAATACTGCGTTATATGTGGGCGTAACTTCAGATTTGCATGTTCGTGATTGGAAGCACAAAACTGGTTATCATAATAATAGTTTTACTAAAAAATATAATATAGATAAACTAGTATATTACGAATATTACGAAGATATTGAGCCCGCTATTATTAGAGAAAAACAGATAAAAAGATGGAGAAGAGAAAAGAAAATAGATTTAATTAAATCAGTGAACCCAGAATTTAAAGATTTGTCATTATTTGGCGACGATCATCCTGCCGAGAAAGAGCAACAATAAATAAACACGAGATCTCTCCACTCGCGAGTACAGCTCGCTCCTCGCAATGACACCTTATATGAAGATAAATTCAAAAGCAAAATTAGTTCGCAATCTTTTTTCAAAACGAATAAAGATGATTCCAACTCGGCAGGGATATGGGGAGGGGGTGGTTGAACTTGGAAAAAAGAACGAGAAAGTTGTTGTTTTATGCTGTGATTTAACTGATTCCACAAAAGCAGGCATGTTCAAAGAAAAATATCCCGAGCGATTTGTTCAAGTTGGGGTAGCAGAGCAGAATTTAGCTGGTTTAGGCGCTGGAATGGCAATGACTGGATTTGTTCCATTTATCTCTTCATATGCCGTGTTTTCACCAGGAAGGAACTGGGATCAAGTGCGCGTGTCAATCTGTTATAATAATGCTAATGTAAAAGTTGTGGGAGCACATGCTGGCATATCAGTTGGCCCAGATGGAGCAACGCACCAGGCCTTGGAAGACATTGCTATTATGCGCGTTTTGCCTAATATGACAGTAGTTGCGCCAAGTGACGCCATAGAAACGCGTAAAGCAACTATTGCGCTTGGACAAATGACTGGGCCTGCATATATAAGGTTTGCACGCAGCGAATCCCCGGTATTTACAACAGAAAAAAGTCCATTTAAACTGGGCCAGGCAGAGATTTTATCCAAAGGAGATGATGTAAGTATTATTGCAAGTGGCCCGCTTGTTTATGAAGCATTACGCGCTGCCCAAGAACTCAAAAAAAAGCACAAAATTCGCGCGGAAGTTATTAATAACCATACTATTAAGCCATTAGATACAAAAACCATTCGTGATTCAGCAAAAAAAACTAGGGCGGTTGTTACTGTGGAAGAACACCAAATTTATGGAGGAATGGGAAGCGCAGTTTCTGAATGTTTGTCAGAACATAATCCCGTGCCAATAAGATTTGTGGGCATGCCAGATTCATTCGGCGAATCAGGAGAACCAGAGGAATTACTTGAGAAGTATGGGATGACAAAGGAGAAGATTATAGCATCAGTTTTTGATGTCATTAAAATTAAAACCACGTCATCCTGAACAAGTCCTCCGAAGCCTACTGGCGCAGGAGGGCGCAGTGAAGGATCCCGTCGTAGTTGCTCAAACGTGACCCACGGGATCCTTCACTGCGGTCGCCCGCCGAATCGGCGGGCTCTCTTGTTCAGGATGACGCTGATGAAATCATGAGTAAAATTATACTAGACTCAATCCTTCGAAAAGGACATGGAATGTTATTAGCTTATGACCATGGTTTTGAGCATGGACCAACTGACTTTGATGAAAAATCAGTTGACCCTGCCTTTATTATGGAAATTGCTGATTCAGGCCATTTTACTGGTGTAATTTTTCAAAAAGGAGTTGCAAGCAAGTATTATGATAAAAAAAAGCACAAAGTGCCTTTAATTGTAAAATTAAACGGAAAAACAGCGTTCCATAAAGGAGAGGAACCGCTTTCTCTGCAAAACTGCTCTGTTGATGAAGCAATTGAATTAGGAGCAAAAGCTATTGGATACACTATTTACGTTGGAAGCGAGAATGAACAAAAAATGATTGATGAATTTTCTGCGATCGAGGAAGAAGCTCATGAAAAAGGTTTGGTTGTAATTGGATGGATGTATCCCAGGGGAAAGCATGTAAAATCCGAAACAAGTAAAGAAACTCTTGCATATGCAGCCAGATTAGGGCTTGAGTTAAATGCTGATGCTGTAAAAATAAAATATACTGGAGATATAGATAGTTTTAAATGGGTTGTAAAATCCGCAGGAAAAACAAAAGTATTTGTGGTAGGAGGAGAAAAATCATCAGACGAAAATGCGATTATTCAGGAAACAAAAGATATTCTTGAGGCAGGGGCAGTTGGATGGGCAATTGGCAGAAATATTTGGCAAGCCAAAGATCCAATAGCAGTTGCCAAAAAGGTCGCAGATGTACTTTATAAGTAAACTTGTCATTCCGACCCCCTCGGGGATACTCGGTGCAGGCTCCCGTGGAGGAATCTCTTCCGTCTTAAAAGAGATCCCTCGACTCCGCGAGTACGCTCCGCTCTGGATGACACAGATCATATATGCCTAAACCAATTGTATACATTACAAGGAAAATTCCTAAAGAGGGGTTGGAGGAGTTATATAAGCATTGCGCTGTACGAATGCATGCGAGCCAAAAGCCGCCATCAAGAGCGCAACTTTTTTCGTACGCAAAACGCGCTGATGCCTTAATTAGTGTTTTTACAGAGAAAATTGACAAAGAGGTATTTGCAAAAAGTCCAAATCTTAAAATTGTTGCTAACTATGCTGTTGGTTTTGATAATATAGACCTTAAGGCCGCAGCCAAGGCAGAAGTTTCAATTTCAAATACTCCAAGCACTGTTGCGGCACATGCTGTTGCACAACACGCAATGGCAATGATTCTCACACTTGCTCGTCGCTTGCCAGAAGCAGATTCATTTATGCGACTTGGTAGGTACAAGGCATGGGATCCTTCACTGCTTTTAGGATATGACATGAATAAAAAAACACTGGGAATAGTCGGAAGTGGAAGGATAGGGTCTACTTTAGTTCATATAGCGTCTCGTGGATATGATATGGATATTATATATTATGATGTGATGCGTAATAAAGACATCGAAAAAAAGTACAAGGCAAAAAAAGTTACTCTGCAGCAGTTATTAAAATCATCAGATTATGTTTCTTTGCATGTTCCACTACTGCCAACTACAAGGCATATGATAGGTGCAAAAGAATTATCTCAAATGAAAGAAACAGCCCTGTTGGTTAACACATCCCGAGGAGCTGTTATTAACGAAAAAGCATTAGTCAGTGCTCTTCGAGCAAAAAAGATAATGGGAGCAGGTATTGATGTTTATGAAAATGAGCCAAAATTATCGCCAGGATTAGCCAAACTTTTAAACATCGTCTTAACACCGCATATTGCCTCTGCAACGTATGCGGCGCGCAAAGAAATGGGGGAGATGGTAACGCAGAGTGTGGTTGATGTCTTGATTCGCGGTAAACGGCCGAGAAATGAAGTGGGCGCTAAATAACCAAACATCAAACACCAAATAAACACCAAATCCCAAAACATCAAATAAGAATTAAATATTTTTTGTAATTTGGTGTTTGTAATTTATTTGATGTTTGGTGTTTGATGTTTT
>CAYOXH010000085.1:0-3475 GCA_964407875.1 uncultured Gammaproteobacteria bacterium | reverse complement strand
CAAGGGCAAGCAGTTGGCTCAAAAATTGGAATTGGAAATATCCGCGTTATAAAAGATGTGTCTGGTCTTCACGAATTCAAAGAAGGCGAAGTTCTGGTAACAGAAATGACAGACCCTGATTGGGAGCCAATAATGAAATTAGCATCTGGAATTGTCACAAACGCAGGCGGACGCACGTGCCATGCCGCCATCGTTTCGCGTGAACTTGGAATACCTGCGATTGTTGGAACAAAAACAGGTACAGAATCCGTAAAAACTGGAACATTGGCAACAGTCAGCTGCGCAGAAGGGGAAATCGGCTTTGTATATAAAGGAAAAGCATCCTATACAATCAAAAAACAAGATCTGCGAAAATTGCCTAAGACAAAAACAGATATAATGATGAATTTGGCCTCTCCAGAAAAAGCGTTCAGTGATTCATTTATTCCAAATAAGGGGGTCGGGCTTGCGCGCGAGGAATTTGTTATAAATACATTTATTAAAATCCATCCGCTCGCTCTTCTTAACTATAAAGATGTGAAAGATCCAAAAGTTAAGAAAAAAATAGATGAATTAACAATGGACTATAAAGATAAAGCGCAATTTTTTATAGACAAACTTGCCGAAGGAGTGGGCAGAATTGGCGCAGCATTCTATCCAAAAGACGTGATAGTCCGCTTGTCTGATTTCAAAACAAATGAGTATGCGAATCTTATCGGTGGAAAAGAGTATGAGCCAGAAGAGGATAATCCAATGCTTGGCTGGCGCGGGGCTTCACGTTATTATGACGAGAAGTACCAAGAGGCGTTTGTCCTAGAATGCCTGGCAATGAAAAAGGTCCGCGAGGAGATGGGCCTAACAAACGTAAAAATAATGATTCCATTTTGCAGGACAATAGAAGAAGGCAAAAAGGTCTTGGCAGTTATGGCAAAGAACGGGCTTAAGCGCGGCCATAATGGATTAGAGGTATATGTAATGGCGGAAATTCCTTCTAATATAATTCTAGCAGAAGAGTTTGCAAAAATTTTTGATGGATTCTCAATTGGTTCAAATGATTTAACCCAGCTTGTTCTAGGAGTGGATCGCGACAGTGAAATTGTTTCGCATATTTATGATGAGAATGACGCTGCAGTTAAAAAGATGATTAAAGATCTTATCCAAACAGCAAAAAAACACAATCGAAAAGTCGGAATATGTGGGCAAGCTCCGTCTGACTACCCAGAGTTTGCTGCTTGGCTCGCAAAACAAGGGATTGACTCAATGTCTTTAACACCAGACAGTGTTGTTGAAACAACAAAGTCCGTTGCTCGCGCAGAAAAGAGAAAATAACATAGGTTTGACTTTTTGAATAATAAGTGTACACTTTAAGTACACTTATTATTATTTTTATTTGTATGACCACACAAGTTATTGGGATAAAAGAGTTTCGCCAAAATATTACATCACTTTGGAAAGACGCGCGCAAAGAAAATAAGCGTTATATTGTGATGCATCATTCAAAACCTGTTTTTGAGGTAAGGCCATTTACAGACGATAGGTTGGTTCTTAAAGATCTTGAAGAAGATATTAAAGAAGCAAGAGAACAGGTAAAAAGAGGCGAGACATATACTCATGAAGAAGCGCTAAAAATGCTTGGATTATGATATACAAAATCGTGTATGCAAAAAATGCGATAAATCAACTTAATAAATTACCCAAACCATTACGAAAGAGAATTACTGATAAGTTGTATTTTTATTCAAAACAAGATAATCCGCTCTCTTTTGCGCGAAAGCTTACTACCCCTGTGTCTGGAGAATATAGATTTCGCATAGGTGAGTATCGGGCAATTTTTGATATAGACAAACAAGGCAATATTAATGTATTATTGATACTCGCTATAAGACATAGAAAAGATATATATAGGAAGTAAATTACTATAATTAAGGAGAGGTCGCATAGTGGCCTAGTGCGCTTGCTTGGAAAGCAAGTATACCGAAAGGTATCGAGGGTTCGAATCCCTCCCTCTCCGCCACGTCGCTCGCGAGCGACGTGGCAGGCCATTGTTATGGAGAGATATGAAATATAAAAATAAAAAACAATACCGTCTTAGGGGATATGATTATTCGTTAACAGGATATTATTTTGTTACGTTCCTATGGGAAAAACGTGAATACCGAAAAAAATAATGAATATTTTTCAAAAATATCCCCAAAATCAAAATCATTGGGAACGATTATTCGATCATTTAAATCGTCCGTCACCAAAGAATGCAATAAACGAAATTTGGATTTTGCGTGGCAACACAGGTTTCATGATCGAATCATTCGAACCCAAGGAGAATTAAATATAAAAAGAAATTATGTTAAAAATAATGTAATTAAATGGGAATATGACAGAAACAATCCTAAATAATAAATAATATGTCCCAGATGACAGACCAAATTAGGGAGCGCATTGATGTTGTGGAATTGGTGCGCGAATATGTGCCATCTTTGAAAAAAGTTGGTACGAATTGGAAGGCGTGTTGTCCTTTTCATCAGGAGAAAACGCCTTCTTTTGTGGTGAGCGAGGATAAGCAGATTTGGCATTGTTTTGGATGCGGAAAAGGAGGGGACGCATTTGGATTTATTCGAGAAGTTGAGGGAGTGGAATTTTTGGACTCAATGCGTCTTTTAGCAAAACGAGCAGGAATTATTTTACACAAGCAAGATCCAAAAAAAGAATCAGAACGAACGCGTGCGCTCGACATTCTCCGCGTGGCTTCTAACTGGTATCACCAAGCATTAAAAACGGCAAAAAGCGCAAATAATGTCCGCGAATATGTTGTTGACAGAAAAATTACAGACCAAACACGAGACATGTGGCAACTCGGATTTGCTCCTGACGCGTGGGAGGGAGTATCTGTGTATCTTCAGAGCAAGGGGTATCGAAATGAAGAAATCGCTCGCGCTGGCCTTTCGTCCCAAAATGATAAAGGAGGGTATTATGATAGGTTCCGAAATCGTTTGATGTTTCCAATTTCAGATGTGCATGGCACAGTCGTTGGATTCACAGCGCGAAAAATGAATGAGGATGACGTTGGCGGCAAATATATCAATACTCCAGAAACAAATATTTATCATAAAAGCGAGGTGCTATATGGTCTTTCGCGCGCGAAAAAAGCAATCCGTGAACAAGATCTTGCAGTGGTTGTTGAGGGTAATATGGATTGTGTATCAAGCCACCAAGCAGGAATCAAAAATGTTGTTGCTTCATCTGGCACAGCCCTAACACCAGAACAAGTTAAACTTCTTAAAAGGTTCACAAAAAATATTTCTTTAGCGTTTGACCCTGATAGCGCAGGACAAGAAGCATTAGTGCGCGGGCTTCAAATTGCGTGGCAAGAGGAAATGAGTATAAAAATAATTGTCCTGCCGCAAGCACGGGACCCGGATGATTTAATAAAAGAAGATATTAATAAGTGGAAGCAGATAATAAAGAGCGCGCAGGATTTTATGGATTGGATAATTGCTCG
>CAYOXH010000084.1:0-3484 GCA_964407875.1 uncultured Gammaproteobacteria bacterium | reverse complement strand
TGTGCTATGAACAAATTTTTTTATACCAAAATCCTCTTTTGATTCTTCTACTCCCAAGAGCCGAACTAAATTGATAAATATGCAATCCTTATTCATCGCAATTGAAGTAAAGTTTGTGGTAGAAGATCCCTCTATATATAAATCACATAAACAGATAATTTCCTCATTACTCGTAACTTTGCTATATAATTTTATCCCTAATTTTTCTAGGGGTTTATATAATGAAAGTTTTTCGCGAGGGTGAATTTTTATTAAAATGTCAGCTTCTTCTTTGTTAAACTCATTCCTTATTAATTTATTAATAGTTATGTATATGTTTATTTGTTCAACATCCGAAAGAATATCTATTTCTTGTGTATTATATGGCGCACTAAATATTACGATATTTTTTTTGTTTAGATTAATACCGTGTTTTTGTGCTAGATTTTTTTTATATGATTCATCTTTTTCAAAAGAATTTTGAATATCAAGCGCAACAGAACAATCAGCAGACCCAACTATGGCCATTTTTTTTTCATCTACGCTGACACTTTTTAATAAATTATAATAATACTGATTAATTACTCCTAATCTGCTTGCTGTACCTCCTCCAATTTGGTTTACAGAAACATGATACAGGCCAAGTGCTTTGCTCAAGAAATCAATTATAGATATATATACTCTATGGATTAATCCTGGTGTGTATAGATCTTTTTTCATTTCTTTTTGAAAACGTTGCTTATCTTTTTGGCTTATAATTAGTGATTTAGAAATAGTTGCCCATTGTAGCAAGAGTGTATCAATGTCTTTTTTTGTTGCTTCGTAGAACAAGAGGTTGTTATAAAAGTTATTATCCTCATCTCCAATTAATTTGCTTGGATTAATTTCTGTAAGAAATTTTTTTACGCTTTTTTTATATGCATACCAAGTGCGGATTATGCTTATAAATGGAATTGAAAATGTAGTTTTTTTTGGTTTGATTATATATATATTAATGTTGTGGCCTGATTTTTTACAATAATCAATCATTTCGTTTACCTGGGCTTGAGTGTTCCTAAGAATTGTTTTGGGTGTAATTAAAAAACCTATCTCATATTTTTTAGAGAGAACAGGAACAAGTTTCATAAAATACCTAACCGCTCCAAGGTAATTTGGAATAAAGTATAGTTTTTTCATAGCACGAGCTCTTGATGCGTAGCACTTGATTTTTTTGCGGCTAGAGCAATCTTTAGAGAACTAAGCCCCTCTTTGAATCCTGTGGTAGGATTCTTTTTTTCTTGAATACAATTAATAAATTCAAGTATTTCACTGACATAGGTTACATTATAATCAAATACAGAGGCATCTTGCTCAAAAGATGTAAAAGTTTGCTTTAATGTTTCTAAAGTATTGTTATTAAGATTCCCTTTTAATATTCCCTTGTTTCCTACGATTCTAAATGTTCTTGTGCTTGGCTCTTGAAGATAATCTAAATGTATTGTTATAGGTATTCCAAGTTCTGTGGTAAGCATAATATCTGCGGTGTCCTCTGTTTCTATATCAAGATCACTAATTTTTTTTGCAGAACAATATATAGAAACAGGTTTTCCAAAAAACCATTCAGCATAATCTAGTTCATGAGTATTTTCAAAAATAATTCCACCGCCGGTTGACTCTTTTGCTGCATAGTTTTTAGAATAATCTTTTCCAGGACGCCAATTAGGCAAATAAGATCCAGAGTCAAGAGTCGCATGGAGCACTTTTCCAATATCACCGCTATCCAGCAGTTTTTTTGTTTTTTGGAGCAATAGGTGGTGGCGTAAGTTAAATCCAACTTGAAAAGTAACATCCTTTTCATTAATTAGCTTTTCAACTTTATCTAAGTCATCCAAAGTATGAGCAAGCGGCTTTTCAACAAAAACGTGCTTATTCTTTTTAAGTGCGTCTAACACAAATTTTGTATGTAAGTGATTTGGGGTACAGATAAGAACTGCGTCAGACATGGCCAGTGCTTCGTCAAACGAATCAGACACCTTAACTGAATCCTCAAATTCTGTTTTTATTTCTTGCAGAACATCTTTGCTTGTTTCACAAGCAACTATATTCTTGTACCCGAGATACAGTAAGTTCCGTATGTGGCGTTTACCTATAGAGCCGCAGCCAACAATTAAAAAACATATGTCTTTTTCTTGTTTGCTCATTTCCATAAAAGCGCTGTCATGGGGTATTGAATTTACCTCTTTGTAGTTTCTGATAATTTTTTTTGTTTTAAATCCTAATTTACGATAAATACTCATTGCTTTTTCGTTTTTTATAAAAGTGCCTAAATTAATTTTTTTTAATTGCATGTGCTTAAATGCATAGGCGCATATCATTTTTGTCGCCTCAGTTCCGTGTCCCTTTCCCCAATAAGATTTATTCCCAATCATGATACTAAATTGCGCTGTTTTATTTTTTATATTAATAGGTTCTAGTTTTAAGTTTCCAATGTGCTTATTTGAATCATTTATAAAAATTCCCAAAAATAAACAATCAGATTTCTCGTTTTTTTTATTAATATAATCTTCCATTTCTTGTATTGTCGCTTTTTTGGTATCAAGATATTTGTTAACTTTTGGGTCATTAAGCCAGGCACAATATTCTTGCGAGACATCATTCTTATCCAGACATCTAAAATATAGATTATTTCCTAATATTTTATTGTTTATTATCATTTAAAGTTATTAAATTAGAGTGTTAATTAAACACATTTTTTTAGTTTTAGTCAACAACTAGCATATACCAAAGTATAGCACGCAAAATAGCAAATACAATAATAGATTTATTATGCAAAAAATGCCCTAAAAGCACAATATTAATACTTGAATTTTGAGAACAAAAGTGATATAGTACGTTCGTTAATTAAGTATAATATATGTTAGATTTACAAGATAAAAACATACTCATAACAGGGGGAACAGGTTCATTTGGAAGGGCTTTTGTTAAGGAGATCTTAAAGCACAAGGTGAATTCAGTTCGCATATATAGCAGAGATGAACTTAAGCAATGGGAAATGCAAAGAGATTTTAAGCACAACAAGCGTTTGCGTTTTTTTATAGGAGATGTGCGAGATCAAACTCGCCTTACTCGTGCCACCGAAGGAGTAGATTACCTTGTACATGCGGCCGCCTTAAAGCAGGTTCCTTTTTGCGAATACAATCCAATTGAGGCAATTAAAACTAATGTGGATGGGGCTATTAGCGTTATTAATGCTAGCCTCGACAATAATGTTAAAAAAGTGATTGCTTTGAGTACAGATAAAGCTGCCAACCCAATAAGTATTTATGGCGCAACCAAGCTTTGTTCGGATAGATTATTTGTACAGTCAAATAGTTATCGAGGAGAGAATCGTGAAACAAAGTTTTCTGTAGTGCGCTACGGAAATGTAATGGGAAGTAGGGGTAGTGTTATTCCTTTGTTTAATGAACAAAAAAAGAGTGGTACACTAACTATTACAGATGAACGAATGACACGATTTTGGATTACT